>CAYMXC010000034.1:290-3215 GCA_964394135.1 uncultured Phycisphaerae bacterium | reverse complement strand
TCCATCCTCATCTTCTTTTATTATAGCCTCTATCGGATTCTGAAGCGAAAGTTATTTTCCTTTTTAGCTCTCGAATCGACGAGGGCGGCAGAGGCATCCGATACGAAAAGTGGTAACGGCTTGTGTTTTGGGATGATCCCGACTAAAATCAGCCACAGACAAATCAGGCAAATCAAGGTAAAACGCTATGGCAGGACAAGAGAGCATTCTTTTGGTAAATGGAACGGTGATCGATCCGGCAAACGGAATCGATCGCCCAGCCAATGTTTTTATCGAGGAAGGCAAGATCTCTTTCGTTGGGGTGGAAAAACCCACGGCGTCGGTACGCATTGACGCAACAGGACTTTACGTGCTGCCGGGACTCATCGACATGCACGTTCACCTTCGCGAACCGGGGCACGAAGAAGAAGAGACGATTGCGACAGGAACTCGAGCGGCGGTCGCTGGCGGTTTTACGAGCGTCGGCTGTATGCCTAACACGCACCCGGCAATCGATAACGAGGCGGCAGTGGATTTTGTTCATCGCCAGGCAAGCCAGTTCGGACACTGTCATGTTTTTCCGATCGGAGCGATCACGAAAGGTCGAGCCGGCAAGGAACTAGCGGAGATGGGCACGATGGTGCGGGCGGGCGCGGTGGCGTTCAGCGACGATGGCGACGGTGTGGCGGATTCGGGAGTTACCTATCGTGCGATGCAATATACTACGATGTTCGGTAAGGCTCTGATCCAGCACTGTGAAGACGCAAGTCTGGGCGGCAATGGCTGCATGAATGGTGGAAAAACTGCGACGCTGCTGGGTATGCCTGGTCGGCCAGCAGTGGCGGAACAGATCATGCTGTATCGCGATCTGGTGCTGGCGGAATCGACGGGGTGCAAATATCACGTAGCCCATGTCTCTACCGCCGATTCGGTTGATTTGCTGCGACAAGCCAAGAAGAAAGGAATTACCCATATCACCGCCGAGGCTGCTCCGCATCATCTGGTGTTGACGGATGAAAGCTGCCGGAATTTCGACTCGAATTATAAGGTTGCCCCGCCGTTGCGAACAGCACGCGATATCGAGGCTCTTCAGGCTGGGTTGGCAGACGGTACGATCGACTGTCTGGCATCCGATCACGCACCTCACAGCAGGGAGGAAAAGGAACTGGAATTTATTTATGCTCCGTTCGGGATCATCGGCATGGAGACGGCCCTGCCGCTGTACATCAAAGCACTGATCGACACGAACGTACTGGACTGGCCGGCCCTGGTGGCCAAAATGACGATCAATCCGGCGCGGGTGCTTGGCATTCCCAAAGGCACACTGTCGCGCCGGGCGGATGCGGACGTCACCGTAATTGATCCCAACGCGGTATGGACGGTGGACAAGGAACGATTTTACAGTCGGAGCCGAAACTGTCCATTCCATGGTTGGAAGGTGCACGGGCGTGTGGTCGGCACGCTGGTCAGCGGCCAGATCCGACACGACGACGGCCTGCGCATCGAATAATGTTTTGCCGTACCGAGTTGGTTGCCTGAAGGGGTAAGCGGCCTTGCCTTGATTTTATGTGGAATCAATTGTGAACCCGGAAACGAAAAAATCAGGAAGATCTAAACTTACCGCCGCGGCGAGAATTCTTTTCGCAACAGTGGCATTGGTGATCGTTGTACATTCGGTGCAGTTTCAGGATTATATCACGCGGGACAATCAAACATTTCAGATTGCAGAGGCGAGAGGCAATGGCCAATATGTGGTGACAGACAAAACGGGCCGGACACTGGAAATTCAGGTGGGAGGGGAAGGATATCAATATCGAACCGGCGCAGTAAATCTGGTGCAAAGCGCCCGGATCGCGCCGGTGGTTGTGAGTCTGGCGATTTTTGGGATCGTTCCGTTACTGCTGACATACCGATGGTGGATACTTCTTAAAGTTCAGGGGGTCGAGTTGCCGTTCTGGACGACGATGGAACTGACTCTGGCGGGGCATTTTCTGAATTTTTTCCTGATTGGTACGACCGGCGGTGATCTGGTCAAAGCGTACTGGATCGGACGATTTTCACCTAAGAAAGCGGAAGGTTTCGTCAGCGTGTTCGTGGATCGTTTTGTAGGGGTGGTAGTTCTGATTCTGCTGGCGGCGGTGCTGATAATTTTCATGTGGCGTGATCCACAGGTAACGAAGATCAGCCGGGCGGTGGGATTGCTTGTGGTGCTGGCGGCGCTGGCGGTGATCGTGCTGTTCTCGCAGCGTACACGGAAATTAATTCGATTTGACAGATGGAAAGGCCGGCTACCGATTAGCGGGATTATCGATCGTGTGGATCATTCATTACTGACCTATCGGCGCACGAGCGTTGTGCTGGCCAAGGCGGCGGGTGCGACAGTGGTATTGCAGTTGCTGAGTTCGACGGCAACGTATTTTCTGGGTTCGGCGATTCATATGCAGGTAGGGATCTGGTATTACTTTTTATATGTGCCGCTGGCGTTCCTGATCGGATCGATTCCGGTGAGCGTTTTCTGGGGCCTAGGGCTGCTTGAAGGGGCATATGTGGGTTTTTTCAGCGGCAGTGGATTTGCCACCGTTACGCAGGCGGCGATGCTGGCGATGGCGGTTCGACTGCTGCAGCTGGTGTGGTCGCTGCCGGGAAGTCTGGTCTTAGCTGTGGGTATCGGCAAGAAAACGTTACCCACAAATTTCGAAAATGAGCATGAATTGATAGGGCAGAATCATGGATCATGAAAAAATTGTAACGATCTTCGGATCGTCGAAACCAGTGGAGGGCGAATTGCCTTACACACAGGCTTATGAAATCGGTCGAGGTCTGGCCTCAGGCGGCTGGACGATCTGCAACGGCGGGTATGGCGGAACGATGGAGGCGTCGGCAAAGGGAGCGAAGGAGGCTGGGGGAAAAACGATCGGGGTCACGTGCACGAATTTCAGCCGAACG
>CAYMXC010000034.1:0-280 GCA_964394135.1 uncultured Phycisphaerae bacterium | reverse complement strand
TCATCAATATAACCGATCGGGACCGAACGGTTATATTGATGAAGTGATCGAGACTCACGACCTGTTCACCAGGCTGACGAAGCTGGTGGAACTGGGCCGGGCGTATGTGGTTTTGCCCGGTGGGAGTGGCACGCTGGTGGAGTTAGCGCTGGTATGGGAACTGGTTACGAAACGATTGATCGACCGCAAGCCGATCATTTTGATGGGCCGGTTCTGGGAATCGGTCGTTGAAACCACTGTCCAGGATCGTCCACGGAGCAGAGAATATGTTCATTATGCC
>CAYMXC010000033.1:0-13511 GCA_964394135.1 uncultured Phycisphaerae bacterium | reverse complement strand
CCTAAGAATAGTCCTCGCCCGATCCGTCGCCGACACGCCCGTCGTCACGCCAAACCGTGGATCGGCATCGATCGTCACCGTAAACGCCGTACCCATCGGCGCCGAATTCTGATTCGTCTGCGGATACAGATTCAGCCGATCACATAACTCGCCCGACATCGATAAACACAGCACGCCCCTCGCATGCTTCAACATGAAATTTACGATCTCCGGAGTGATCTTCTCCGCCGCGCAAACCAGATCGCCTTCGTTCTCCCGAGTCTCGTCGTCCACCAGGATGATCATCTTCCCCGCTGACAAATCTGCCATTGCTTCCGGTATTGTCGATAATCCCTGACCGCCTTGTTCACTCTTTGCCGATGACATGAATTCACTTTTCCTTTCACTGCCTGTGCTGATTTTCGCAAACGTTCAATTATACCATAAAAAACTGATTAAATTCCACCTCCGGACTCCCGCAATCAAGCTTGCCTCACAAATGCCACAGATATGCCTAAACTCAGTGCATCCAAGCAGTTGGCACACAATCCTCTCACAAAACAAACGGCCCGGTCTTGACTTTCCAACCACCCTGCGATAAAGTTGATAGGCAAATCGAGTTATGTAACGGGTTAAAATGCACCCTACCGTTTGTGCGTTTTTCACGTTTTTCATGTTTTTCATAGTTCTTTAAATAGCGAATCGTATTGTCAAGGGATAGAGAGTTGGCAAACATATACATCATTCAGGGAATCGACAAGGGGCAGACAATTGAAATCCCCACTGCCGGCTGCGTGATCGGCCGAGGCGCCGACACCTGTCAACTGCACGACAATACTATTTCACGTTCCCATGCCCGAATCTTCGCCCAAAAAGATAAATATTTCATTCAGGATCTGGAAAGCGGCAACGGCACATACCTCAACGGCGTTCGGATCGGTACCAAACCTCTTCAGCTCAAACACGGCGATCACGTGCGAGCGGGAAAAACCGTCCTGGTCTTCAGCGAAGATCAGCCCATCGAACTGCCGCCAGACGAAACCGAATTCGGCGACCTGGTCAATATCGACGAACAGGGTAATCTCGTCGATTCTTCCATCATGGCTGCCATCCCCTCCGATCGCGAAAGTCTTTTTGCGCCAACCGAGCCCACCCAGGCCAACAAGCACCTGCGAGTACTCTATGAAATGCTGCTGGCCATCGGTTCAATCTTCAATGTCGAACAGCTTTTACACCAGGTAATGGAAATCATCTTCCGTGAACTGCCCGTCGATCGAGGGTTCATCCTCCTGCGGGACGAAAAAAATGGAAAGTTCGACCCCGTAGTCGTCAAGTATCGGAAAAACGACAAACCAGGACGAATCACTACCTCCAATACGATTATTCGACATATCCTCAACCGCCATGAAGCCGTCCTCTGCACCAACGCCATGACCGATAAACGATTCAGCAAGGGTGACAGTGTTCACGGCTACGGCCTGCGATCCGTCATCTGCGCTCCCATCATCGCCCGGGATAAAATTCTCGGCATCATCCATATCGATTGCTCAATGGCAAATGTTTCCTATTCCCAGGAACAGCTCCACCTCCTCGGTGCCATCGGCGTTCAAACAGGAATGGCCATTCAAAACGTCCAGCTCTATCTCGATGGAATCAAAGCCGAACGGCTCGCCGCCGTCGGACAAACCGTCGCCGCACTCTCCCATTACATAAAAAATATTCTACAGGGGCTTCAGGGCGGCGCAGACACGGTCGAACTTGGCCTGCGATCCAACACCCTCAAAATCGCCGAAACCGGCTGGCAGATCGTCAACCGAAATCTCGATAAAATCCAAAACCTCATGTTGAACATGCTCGCCTTCGGAAAGGAACGCGAGCCGCGACTCGCCTTGATGCAATTGAACGTTATCGTCAACGAAGTGCTCGACCTGACGCGGAAAAAAGCCGACGACCGCGGCGTCATGCTCATTACCGACCTGGCCGATCATATGCCCGCCATTCCCGTAGACCCCGACGGCATCCATCAGGTCATCCTCAATATCGTAAACAACGCCATCGAGGCCGTCGCCCAAAATACCGGCGCCGTAACAATCAAAACCGGCTACAATGAAAACGAACACGAAGCCCTGATCTCCATCGGCGACAACGGACCGGGCATTCCAAACGATCAATTGACCAGAGTCTTCGAAATCTTCCATTCCACCAAGGGACACGGCGGAACCGGACTGGGACTCGCAGTAGCCAAAAAAATCGTTGATGAACACAACGGCCAGCTTAATGTGATTTCACACCCCGGTGAAGGAACACTCTTCACCGTCGTCCTGCCCGTCGAACAACTGCGATCCAAATCCGCCGAGCGTACAGGCGGCGTAGAAGATACCCACTGACAACCACGCAAAAATCGATAAAAAAACCACAGCCGAGCTTTCGACCGTGGTTCTATTTTTCTCAAAACTGTCCGCTGATATTCTTATTCCGGCGCCTTCCAGACAACTTTCTCATCCTTGTCCAAAAGAATGAGCGACGAAATCGGCCGTTCCGGCAGAGGCGTCGTGGATATATCAGGTGTCACCCGACCCAGAATCGCCCGTGCCTTGTTATTCTCATCCTGAAATCCAAGGATTGGATCACCGTTGGCCGACAATTGCAGCACACCTCGAACCTTGCCCTACTTGTCCAACAAGGCCAGACTGGAACTGCCATCGGCCCCAAGGCTCAGATTGATCTTACTGCCGCCCTTGCCCTGCAGTATCAGGGCGGGACAATATTCGTTCGTCAATCCCAGAACCGCCGACACCGTATTGTCCTTATCAAAAAAAATCAGAGCCGGCAATCCGTTATCCGTTACCCCAAGAGAGGCCCGAACCTTACCACTGGAATCGATTAGCTCAATCTTCTGCGTCCGGAACGCACTGCTGAAATCCACCTGCTCACCTGTCGTAAAACCCATTTCCGCCGCCGATGCGATTCGTTCCGATAATAATCGATTCGAAAGGAACCCGCCAATCACTCCGAACACCGACATCACCACCAGCATAATTAAAAATTGTTTCCTGCTCACGTTTTCTCCTTCACTCCTGAATGATTAATACATGTATCGACCGTTCCGGACAGCTTCTCTACAACCGTTCTTCCGGCGAGGCAAGCCGTGTCACCCGAATCGCCCGGTTCCCCCGAAATTGTCCCAGCCGACCCGCAAATTTGTTTCGCCCCTCAACCTGAACGATCAACTCCATATTTGCCAGCTTTTCCGTCTGGATAATGTCACCCACCTGCAAATGCATCAACTGACCCATCGAAATCGTCGTTTCCGCCAGAAACGCCCGCGCGTTCACAGTCGCCCCTTTGATATTTTCCGCAATCCGCTGCCCATGATTGACTGCCGTGTCTTTTTTCCGATACGAAAGCCAGCTCTGTGTCGCCAGTTTGTCCAGAACCGGTTCAATCGTCGTAAACGGTACGCACAGACTCATCGTGCCAGACTTGCCAGTCAGCCGGAGTTCAAAAGTGATCACTACAACCACCTCGTTCGGAGCTACCACCTGCACCAGATGTGGATTCGATTCGCTCTGCAGCAGGCTCACCTCGGTTACACCCAGCGAAGACCAGGAATCCGTCAACAACTGCAATCCACGGTCGATGATCCGTCCCACAAGCCGCTGCTCGATCGTTGTCAAAGGCCGTTGCGGAACCACCGTGTCCGTGCTCGAGCCGCCAAGAAGCCGATCTATAATCGGAAAAATGATCAGCGGACTCATCTCCATACAGATCGACCCTTCCCACGGTTTGATGCCCAGTAGATTGAAACATGTCGGATTCGGCAGGGAATGAATAAACTCGCTGAACGTCAATTGCTCCGTATCCGCAATCTTGACTTCAACAATTGTGCGGAGAAATGCCGATAGCGATGCCCCGAAATTACGCGCAAACGCTTCATGAATCCCCTCCAGAGCACGCATCTGGTCCTTGCTCACACGCTCCGGACGCTTGAAATCATAAACGGTTATTGCGCCCTGGATCGTTTTTTTCGGACCGGCTGCTACCGAGCTATCTACAGCGGCCGTGTCTTCCGTCCCGCTCACCGCCGCTAACAACGCATCAACTTCAGATTGATCAAGAACATCCGCCATACTGATTGCTATTCACTAAAACTGCAAAAATGTGCGCAAAATTCTTCTCTTGTAAGATTTCTTATCCATTCGCTTTATCGGACATTGCCAAATAAAACTTTAATACCTTTGTTCAATTAAGTTCAATTAAAAATCCGCGACCAGTTGAATTTTCCACCAGCTGGAAGTTCAATTCATCAGCTAATAAACTCAGCCGTCGACGCACCTCACTTCGTACCGATCCTCCCAGGCCTATCTGACTCGTACCAAGTTGTTGTACAAGCTTGCTTAACTCTACTACCTCCGACACCTCGTCCACAATCAGAATATCCGCCCGCAAATCCGGATAATTGCGGCAGATCAACCGACAAAGGTAAGGCGTCGGCTGAAAACAGACAACCGCCTTCACCCGGCCAATCCTGCATTCAAAAGCACTCGACCCACCGGCAGCCTTGACCGGCGGACAAAGAACCCTAATCGACACATCGTCCAGCGAAATCACAGAGCCTGCTTTGACCTCCTGTTTCAGCAAAAACTTATCTTGCATCAACTTACAAACAGGATCATATCGATCAGCTGTCGCCGCAAATCCCTCGGGAACAAAAAATACCGCATCCGGAAATTCCTCCGCCAGCGACCAAGCATCATTAAAATATCGCTCGTCCGGGCAGCTCAGCACGACAAACTTTGGTTCCGTCAGATATTGGCTCGACAACACGCGCACCCGATTTGCTGTCTGACCCACCGAATAACTTCCGCAGTTGATCATCGCAAGCCCGCTTCCACCCTTGACTGTAATCGTTTCCCCTCGCACATAAAGCCAGGACCTATCGGTAAGGCGATCATAAGTCACCATATACAAATATATTGCGATCAAAACATGGAACAGTTTCCTTCGCCGGCAAAACCTGGTAACCAAAAGCACCACCAGATAACCAACGACCAGATACCACGCCGGAGCCGGTACGTGAATCGAGGCCCCAGGCAGCTTTGCCAGTAAATACGACATCGCGGCAATCGAAGAACTGAACAAATCGCAAAGCCGGTTCAATAAAAAACCCAGCGAAGGCACAAGAACCGACACACCCAACTGGGCAAATCCTGCCAGCGTCAACAGCGACATCGGCAGATACAGAACCAGCGACGCCAAAGGCCCAGCCGGACTCAACAGATTAAAATGATACATCACCAATGGCGTTACCGCCGCACTTGCCGCCAGCGATGCGGCGAACATAAGTCCCGCCTTATCAAAAAGATACCGAAAAATAAAACGCCCTTCACCAGACACCGGATATTGACCCGCAACAGGCCCGGGAAATATCTTAAGATAAATCGGTCGGGAAAGATGAATCAGGCCGAAGGTGGCTACAAATGAAAGTTGAAACCCGATATTGAAAAGCTGATTGGGATTCACCCAAAGGATGCACAAGCCCGCCACAGCCAGGGAATTAAGTGCATTGACCGGACGATTCATTAAAAATCCGATGCAAAAAATGAAAATCATGACAGTGGCCCGAGTCACCGATGGTTGAAAATCCACCATGGCACCATACAGCAGAGTAAAGATTATAACGGCCCAGGTCGTTTTCAATCGCGACAATCCAAGAAAAGAACCTGCCGCCCATATCCCGCCCGCCAGCACTGCCAGATTAAAACCGCTGACCGCGAGAAAATGAGCCGCCCCGATATCGACCAGTGCCTTCTGCAAGTCATTTTCCGAATATCGTTGCTTTCCAAGAATCACCGCCCGCAGCAAATCGTAAGTATGCTCACCCGCCGGCAGTTCGTTACCAAGCAGAAGTCCTTCTCCCCATAGCTGAGCACGCGCCAGTACCGCTCGCCAACTCCAACCCGGTCGACCGACAATGATCGCATCGTCATCGCTGGAAACTGTCAATCGGGCAAAAACAAGTCCGTCTTTGTAGCGACGGTTCGCACGAAAACAGGCAAAAGGTTCTTCGGAAAATGTCAGCGCGGTCAGTTTTCCAATCATCCGAACCCGCTGACCAGGCCTGTATTGGTCATACATCCCGGGCAAAACCACCTCGATCAACCCCTCCGCGGGATACGTCCTGCCCAGAAGTGTAACCGCATCGGCCTGCGCCAGAAAACGTGTTTTGATTCCGGGTTGTCGATGGTAAGGAAATTTGATTTCCGGCTGATGAATCACCGCCGGACTGACCTGAATCGCTTCAACACCGACCTTCCGCATCATCGCCTCGGGAACCTGGGCAATGTAATTGCGAACATGATCCCCCGGCAAAAAATGGTTATATCGGTAATAATGAAGCCCGCCGGAGGCAACGGCCAGTGCGATAAGTCCCATCTGACGCCATTGCGTCCGGTGTCGCAACAGTATATAGACCACAGCCCCGACCAGTGAAATCGACAACATCGCCGGCCATCCCAATTCCAAGCCGTCCGCCATCGCAATCCCGGCTGAGATCGCAATCGCGGGAACAACCAGCGGTGCCAGCTTGAAGGGTTGGACTTCCATCAAAGGCAATCAAAAAATTGTTACTTCAGAAAGACCCCGTAGGGCCTGTACTTAGATTCGAAACGTCGCTTCTTTCTACGCCCTTAAAATAATATCGACTCCCATGTCCTTGCCGATCTGACGCAGTTCCGCACCCAGCTTTTCGATATCCGTATATCCCGGCAGCTCCAGGGTCAGTTCCATAACATACTCCGGTTCAGCCCGGCGGAGGACCGTTGTCTGCATATCGATAATATTGATGGACTGCTGCGATAGAAATTTCGACACCCGGTGAACAATTCCGACCTTGTCCGAACCATGGCAGGTCAAATGGGCCAGAGGCTTCTGAGGCGGTTCGGAAACTACCGTCTGAGGATGAAGCTCCGAAATCGACAGATGAAGCTGCAAATCCTTTTGAACCGGCGAAAGACGTTTCAGCAATTCGTCCTGCGTCAATCCCGGCGGCAGCTTCAGCAGCAGCATCATCGCCAGGGCCTGTCCCAGACGGGAAATCCGACTGTCTTCGATATTACAATGACTCGACGCCAAGACCTCCGTCAATTTTGCGATAATCCCAACCTGGTCCATCCCGAACGCCGCGAATATCACATATCGATCCATTAAAAACTGAACCTCCAAAATGTTTCTTGCTAAAACTTGTTAAAGTATTTTACGATGAATATAATCAGAACACAATCGTGAAAACAGTACATTCATAACTCTTTTGGAGAAAACCATGAAACAGTCTTTGGCTGAAAAAATTTCCTCGAAAAAAGCCATCGTTGGCATTATGGGACTCGGCTACGTCGGCCTGCCCCTTGTCCGGGAATTCTGCAACGGTGGACTCAGAGTCGTCGGGTTCGACGTCGATCCCAATAAAATCAAAATGCTTCATGCCGGAAAAAGCTATATCGAGCATATTCCCTCATCCATGATCCAAGGGCTTATCAACTCGAAAAAATTCCGTGCCACCACAAATATGAAGGAACTGAAAAAAGTCGATGCGATCATTATCTGCGTGCCTACTCCGCTGACCAAGACCCGTGACCCGGATATGAAATACGTCGTCGGAACCGCCGAAGCCATCTCACAAAACATGAGGAAGGGCCAGCTCGTCATCCTGGAAAGCACCACCTATCCAGGTACCACCCGCGATCTGGTCCGGCCCATTCTAGAAAAATCAGGCCTCAAGGCCGTTAAAGATTTCTTCCTCGCCTTCTCACCAGAACGCGAAGACCCCGGCAGAAAAGATTATTCCACCAACACCATTCCAAAAGTCGTCGGCGCCGATGATCCCGACAGTCGGGAACTTGCCTGCATGCTCTATCGCAACGCCGTCAAAACCGTGGTTCCCGTCTCCAGCTCAGCCGTCGCCGAATCCGCCAAGCTGCTGGAAAATATCTATCGCTGCATCAACATCGCCATGGTCAACGAATTGAAAATGCTCTTCGACCGAATGGGCATCGATATCTGGGAAGTCATCAATGCCGCCAAGACCAAGCCATTCGGATTCCAGCCGTTCTACCCCGGACCGGGCCTCGGCGGACACTGCATCCCCATCGATCCATTCTACCTGACCTGGAAGGCCAAGGAATTCGGCATGGCTACCCGATTCATCGAACTGGCCGGCGAAGTTAACACCTCCATGCCCCACTACGTCATCACGAAAACCATGGAAGCGCTCAACGAACATGGCAAAGCCATGAAAGGTGCCAAAATTCTTGTCCTGGGCCTCGCCTATAAAAAAGATGTCGACGACCTCCGGGAATCACCTTCCATCGAAGTCATCGAACTGCTTCGCGAACACGGCGCCAAAGTCGATTACAATGACCCGCATATCCCCCAAACGCATAAACAGCGGGAACACAATCTGCAGATGAAATCCAAACCGCTGAGCCCGAAAATGCTCGCCTCCTACGATTGCGTCCTGATCTGCACCGATCACACCAGCTACGATTACAACATGATCGTTAAAAACGCCAAACTGGTGGTCGATACGCGAAATGCCACCGCCAACGTCAAAGCTGGTCGAAATAAAATCGTAAAAGCATAAAAGCAAAACTTTAAAAATCTATTCAACAAAAAACGGCAGGCGACAAACCTGCCGTTTTCGTTTTTACATATGCTCGCACCTTGGAATCCAATCATCACTGCTGCGATTGTTTCATGGTTTGATAGAGATTGTTTTCATTCAGAAAATCTGAAAATCCCATAATATCCAGCAGCTTGGCGCCGCCCATGGCGCGTCGAACTGCGGCGGGATTCACTTTATTACCTCGAATGGCCGACAACGCTTCGACAATGTGGGTCGCACCGTAATAAGGAAGCTGCTTACGTAAGCTCATCGAGGTCGAATCGAAAAGACCAACCGTATGTTCGAGTTTGTTGAGTTCGGCCAGAAGTGCAGACTTTGTGTCAGGAGGTCTTTCAATTCGTTAATCCGACCCAATCGCAATTCTTCCGCGCCATAATAATCGTCACGCCCGATCGCCTCCGCCAGCTTTTTGAAAAAACTCGACCATGACTTGGCATCCGACCGGAACACCCAGCCAGAAAAATCAGGAAAACCAAACCGGAAAACGCCCAAAAATCCCGGATGAATCGATTCGTCTGTCGCATTTTGACGCTCCAGGGAAAAATCTCAGCCGTTACCAACTGTATCTGACCCGATATTCCACCGTCTTCGCCTCGTCCGGCTTGAGCGAAATCATATAGCGAATGGTCCTGCTGTTGATCTTATCGTATTTGTCCGATGAACTCAAAATCTCCCAGTTCGACCACCGATACAACCGTTCGATAACCATGATCGTCACCGGCTCTTTCTTGTGGTTCTTCAATTCAATCTTGAACGCCTCTTCGATAGTCCGCTGGCTCGTTCGCCGAAATTCCGTCTGCGTCCGCTCGCCAACCAGGTCGAACGCGTCGCCGATATACATCAGCACACGTTCATCCACCGCCGTCGCTGGAATCTTGTCTTCGCCGATGAATTCAAGACTCTTGTCCTGATCGCGTTTGAAAATTCTTGCCAGCCCGGGCGGCAACGCCACGCCCAGATTGCGATCCGCACGATTTTCGATCGCCAGGACAACGTTCACCTTCTTGTTGCCCTCCCGCCCGAAATTCGGGTCTATGTTCTGCCGCGCCAGGATGATCGGCACTTTCGATCCATCATATAAATAAATTTTCTCAGAAGCAATCGCCTTGGCCGAGATGAGCTTCACCTGCTTGATCTGCCCACTGCTCACATCAGTCCGATCGCCAAGCCGATACAGGTGGTATTCCCCGAATTGCTCCGAAAGCTCCTTCCCTCGCTGCGTGCTCGGACTCAGTTTGCTAAGCGTGCGAAGTACGTCAACACCCGATGTCGTATCCTGCCACCTGGGCTGTTCTTCCCTGCCCGTTTCCCCCGCAATCAGCGAAATCCTGGCCTGCGGAAAACTCGTCCCGCTGTTGTTCGTCAGCGTCACCCACCCGTCAAGATCGATCCGCTTTTCGTCCGGCGACAACGTCGCATTGTAATTCATCTCCCATTTGATGCTCCGGGCAAGATAATCCAATTGAACCAACTGTTTCCCCCCTTTTGCCGTGTACATCTGCCACACCAGCGTCGGCCGAGTCAACAATCCCTCCGGCAGCTTCGCCAGCTTGATCCCTGCAATCTGCTGATTCGACAAAATCCTCAGCCCGTCTTCCCGCTGCAGAATTAAATCCTTTTCTTGCGCACGCAACAGCTTGCCTGAGATCAATTCTCCCTTCACCGTCAGAACTTCCACCGGCTGATCGATATACTTCTCCATCAGTTTCGCCGAGCCCACCAGATCGAATTGAAAATTCTGCTCCACGATCCGTGCCGATGAGTCGTCCAGACTTCGAAATCGTACCGAGCTCGGCTCAATCGTCGCCGCTACGTCCGTAAAACGAAACTCATTCACCCCTGCCTTGAATTCCAAACCACGCTGGTCCTTCACCAACGCAAAATCGTTATTGTAAACCGACAGCGAAATCTCTCTCGCCGCCGCCGTCATCGCGAACCCCAAAACCACCGTCGCCAAAATATCGATCTTTATTATTCGTTTCATATTCGTGCTCCCTTCTTCGAATTACCATTCATATCTCGTGTATCGGACGGTATAGCGAATCTGCTTTTCGCTGTTTGCAGCAACGCTGGTTTGAAATTCGATCGTCTTAAAATCCTTCTTGCGATATTCGACATTCGCCTGCGTCACAGCCCAATTCATATATCCCATCATCCGCTCCAGCACCACCACCGACACAGCTGTCGTCTTATGATTCCGAATGCGAATTTCAACGGTCAGGTCAAAATCGTGTTCGGCGATCGGCTGACGCGAAACCACTCGCCGGCTGCCAAGCACGTCAAACGCCTTGCCAATCGTCACCCGCACCTTTTCATCCTTCGGCGTGTGATCGATCCGATCCTGACCCACAAAATGATCCACCTGCTGCTCGTCCTTCTGATACATTCGCACAGCCCCCGCCGGCAGAGGAATACCCAACTGGTTCTCCTTGCGATTCTCTATCGTCGCCACCACATTCAGTGGACCCGTCGATTCTTCCCCCTCGATATTTGCCCGATCGCCATAATAAGGCTGAACTTCCACCGGCTCATACAAATATTCCGTCATATAATCCACATCCCGAACGTCGAACAATTCGATCTGTTTCGTCTCATTTTCCGCCAGCGTTGTCTTTCGACCCAAATCATACAAGTGATATTCCGCAAACGCACGCTCCTGGAACCCAGGTGGAGCCTCAGGCACCGCCATCGCTTTCAACTCCACCCCACCGCGGGCCATTCGATCTTCCATCGGCTGAACCTTGTGAACCTCGCCCGCCACCAGTTTCAAATGCGCATCCGGATAATTCGATCCGCTACGATTCGTCACCGTCACCCAACCGTTAATATCTAATTTCTGCTCCGGCTTGATCAGAACATTGTAATCCGCATTCCAGTTCATCCCGCCGGTCTGATAGGTAATCTCGATCCGCTCCGATCCCTTGCCGGCTCCCCTAGTCTCCCATACCAGCGTGGGCCTCAGCCACAACCCTTCCATCCGGCTCGGCATCACCACCTGGCTAAAATGTTCGTTCCGCTCGATTACTTTCACATCTTCTTTCGTCTGTAAAGTGATCGCCCGATCCTCCGCCGCCAACAGCTTGCCCTCAAACACCTTGCCGTCATCCAGTATCACGCGAATAGGCTCATCGATCATCTTCGCCATCAGCTTAACCGAACTGACAAGATCGTTCTCGAAATTCTGCTCCCGAACCGTAAATCGCGGATTACCATGGTTGGTGATCTGCACCGAAGTCGGATCGATCTTCGCCGCCACGTCCGCAACCGTCAGCCGGCCCCCGTCTTTCGAAACGTCGAAATCCCGTATGTCCTTGACCACCGCAAAATCCTGGTTGTATACCGTCACCGCCAGTTCCCGCTGAGCTTGCAAATCCGCCACCACCAGACACCACAAAAGCAAAACCAAAATTAAAAGTAACCAGATATTCTTCATCGTCTGCTCCCTTAAACATCGAACTGCCATATTAGACACCCCTGCATCAAAAAAGTTCCCCCAAAAATTATTCGATTTGACAATTAATCTCTTTATTCCCCCTTCCAACCGCTTACCCCTGCTGCGCCGTTGGCATCGGCGGTAATTCTCGCGCCAGCCGATCCACCGCTCCAATTTCCGGAAACTTGCCGTCTTCACCCACGCCCAGCTCATTGAACTTTTTGGCGGTCGGAATAAACCGCGACTCCAGTGACCCCACCGCCTTATTATAACTGTTCACCGTGCGATTTAAAGAACTTCCCACCTCTGCCAAATGCTGAACAAAGGTCGCCATGCGATCATAAAAATCTTTCCCCAGCGTACGGATTTCCTCCGCGTTCTGCGCCAGTCGCTCCTGCCGCCAGCCGAACGCCACTGCCTTTAAAAGCGAAATAAGCGTCGTCGGACTGGCCGGCATGACTCCATTTTTAACTGCGTAATCGATCAAATCCGGATCCGCATTCACCGCCGCTGCGAAAAAACTCTCGCCCGGCAAAAACAACACCACAAATTCCACCGACTGATTTTTGAATTGATCCCAGTACGATTTGGCGGCCAGCTGCTGCACGTGAACTCGCACCGCCTGAGCATATCGCTGCAGAGCGACGCTTCGGGTCGCGTCGTCGCTCGCGTTCATCGCCTCGATATACGATTGATACGAAAGTTTCGAATCCACCGCAATCGCACGCCCGCCGGGAAGCTTCACCACCATGTCGGGCCGAAGCCTGCCGCCTTCGCTCTCCACAGATACCTGCTCAAAAAAATCGCAATATTCGCTCATCCCCGCCAGTTCCGCCGTCCGATGCAGCGTCAACTCCCCCCACTTGCCCCCCACCTTCGGATTCCTAAGCGCCGTCGCCAGTTCGCCCGTCCTGCTCTGCAGCTCCACTTGTGTCCTGCTCAGCTCCTCAAGATGTTTCCGCAAACTACCGTACGCCTCGCTGCGAGATTTCTCGATCTCCTGAAGCTCCTTTTGATATCTGACCAGCATCTCCTGCATCGGCTTCAACAAAGCGTCGATCTGCTCCTTGTGCTTGCCCATCTCGCCCCTGGATTGATTCAGCATCGCCTCGATCGACTGCTTGGCAAGCTGTAAAAAATCTTCCTTGCTCACCTTCAGCGCATCTGCCGCCAAAGCCTTGAACGTGTCCTGCAATCTCTGCTGCGCCAGCTCCAGAATCTTCTTCTGCTCTTCAATATCTTTCTGCTGATCGACCACCTGCTGGCTGAGTTTTCCCGCCTCCGCTCCGAGTTCTTCGATCTTCTGCTGCCGTTGTGAAAGCTGCTGCGTGAGCTGATCGTTCAACGTCTTCGCCGCCGTCAGTTCCCCCTGCAGCTGACCCAGTTTGCCTGATCCACTTTTCGAAGCAACCAGCCATC
>CAYMXC010000032.1:0-13514 GCA_964394135.1 uncultured Phycisphaerae bacterium | reverse complement strand
CACCCCCACGCCGCTGGGTCAAGGCAAGACGGTGACAGCCATTGGACTGGGCCAGGCCCTGGCGAAAATCGGAAAGTCGGTCTTCAATACGATGCGTGAACCATCCAAGGGACCGACCTTCGGCATCAAGGGCGGCGGGTGCGGCGGAGGATATTCACAGGTTATCCCGATGGAGGATATCAACCTGCATTTCACCGGTGACATTCACGCCGTTGAAACCGCACACAATCTGGCAAATGCCATTCTCGATAACTCCCTGCTGAAGGACAATCCGTGCAATATGGACCCCTTCAACATCGTCCTGCGCCGATGCGAAGACATTAACGACCGCACGCTGCGCGACATCGTCATCGGGCTCGGCGGCAAGGCCAACGGCGTCGTCCGCCAGACCGGATACGACATTACCGTCGCCAGCGAAACCATGGCCATCCTCGCACTGGCACAGGATCTCAAAGATCTTCGCGCACGGCTTGGACGAATGGTTGTCGCTTATACGCCGCAGGGTAAACCCGTTACCGCGGACGATATCAAATGCGCCGGCGCAATGACCGCCCTGCTCAAGGACGCACTTATGCCCAATCTCGTCCAAACCCTCGAGCATACGCCCGTACTCATCCACTGCGGCCCTTTTGCCAACGTCGCCCACGGGAACAACTCCGTTCTGGCAGATCGAATCGCACTGAAACTCGCCGATTACGTCGTCACGGAGGCCGGCTTCGGCAGCGACTGCGGATTCGAAAAGGCGATTAACATCAAGGCAAGGCAGTGCGGCATAAATGTCAACTGCGCCGTCATCGTCGCCAGCGTGCGCGCACTGAAAATGCACGGCGGTGCCTACACCCCTGTTCCCGGCCGGAAAATGGACCTCAAACTCATCGAACAGGAAAATCTGCCCGCTGTAGAAAAAGGATGCGCCAACCTCGCCAAGCATATCGAAAACGTCCGGCTCCACGGTGTGCCCGCCATCGTCTGCCTCAACCGATTCGTCACCGATACGGCTGAAGAAATCGCCCTGACGAAAAAAATAGCCCTAGCCGCTGGAGCACACGCCGTCGCCATCTCGGAGGCATGGGAAAAAGGCGGCGAAGGATGCATCGAACTTGCACAGGCCGTCGTTGACGCATGTAAAATCGATAACCAGATGAAATTTCTCTATCCTCTGAATGTCTCCATCAAAGAAAAAATCGAAACCATCGCCACGAGAATGTACGGTGCAAGCGGCGTCGATTACGATATCCTCGCCGAAAAGAAAATCAAGATGTACACCGATCTCGGCTTCGACAAGCTGCCCATCTGCATGGCCAAAACACATCTGTCACTCACCGACAACCCTGCCATCAAAGGCGCTCCCACGGGGTTCCGTATCCATATCCGCGATATCCGCGCCAGCATCGGCGCGGGGTTCCTCTATCCCTTGCTGGGCGAAATGCAGACCATGCCGGGCCTGCCAACCGAAGGAGCCTTCGCCAAGGTCGATATCGACGAAAAGGGCAACATTCAGGGACTGTTCTGAGCCATCAATTCATTCCTTGCTTACCCAAAAACGTCCAGTAAAAAAGCGTTTTCTCGCTTGATAATTAGGGTTCAGCCGAATATATACCTATAATTATATCCATGGAACCGGATCGAAAACCAAAACAGGGATGGACAAGAAAAAAGGTAAGAAAGACGTGAAAAAGATAAAAGCGGCTGCGAAAAAAACGGACGTTGTCAAAAATCGTCTGGCCAAACCCCAACTAGCTGAACCAGGACTGTTTGATGTGGAAGAGCCCGCGGCGCCCCCGATAGCGACGGCCGTTAAAAACGAAATAAAGAAGAAAAAAAATGAGCGAACACAAAAAGCCTTGGAGCGGGAATCGTCTGCCACAGCCGTGATCGAAGCCGAGCCAAGTCTTGCGTTCGAACCAGTAACGCCGGCTGAGGGATCCGCTCCCGCCGCCCCTGCTAAAAAACAGCGAAAAGTCGAATATCTCAACGCCGAAGACCTTGCAAAAAAGCAGAAAGAGATTTCCATCTCCGAGTTTTTTGCCAAGAACCGGCATCTTCTTGGATTCGACAATCCGCGCAAGGCACTGCTCACCACAATCAAGGAAGCGGTGGATAATTCACTCGACGCCTGCGAGGAAGCCGGCATTCTGCCCGACATCGAGGTCGTGATCCGCCCGATCAGTGAAGACCGATTCGAAGTGACCGTCCAGGACAACGGCCCTGGCATCGTCAAGGCTCAGGTGCCGCATATTTTCGGCCAGCTGCTTTACGGCTCAAAGTTCCATGCACTGAAAATGTCGCGAGGCCAGCAGGGAATCGGCATCAGCGCCGCAGGGATGTACGGTGTACTCACTACCGGTAAACCAATCCGCGTTACCAGCCGAACCGGTGCACGCAAGCCGGCCTATTACTACGAACTGGCGATCGACACAAAGAAAAATCGGCCCGACGTCATCAAGGAAGACGAAGTCGAATTCCCTCATGAACACGGCACGAAGGTCACGATCGAATTGCAGGCCCGGTATCAGCGGGGAAAAACCAGTGTCGACGAATATCTGCGTCAGACCGCACTGGCCAATCCCCATGCGTCCTTCAAATACATTACGCCAGATGGGGAACAGATTGATTTCAATCGCAGCATCAACCAGCTGCCAACTCAGCCCCGCGCCATCAAGCCGCACCCCTACGGTGTCGAACTCGGCATCCTCATTCGAATGCTTCAGGAAACTACATATCGCCATCTGCACGAATTTCTGACAAAGAGTTTTTCCCGTGTCTCCGACCGCATCGCAAATGAGATCGTCAAGGAAGCCGGCCTGAATTCCAATTCCGCCACCCGCCGAATCGGGCGACTCGAGGCGGATCGGCTCTTTCAGGCCATCAATCGCGTGAAGATTCCGCCGCCCGCCACCGATTGTATCGTACCCATCGGCGAAGAAAATCTGCTCAAGGGGCTGGAGTCGGTGATCAAGGCAGAGTTCTACACTGCGACCACACGTCCGCCAGCCGTCTATCGCGGAAACGCATTCGTCATCGAGGCTGCTCTGGCTTTCGGCAAGCCCGAGGAAAATTCCGACAACGGCAATGGTAACGGCAACGGCCAAAAGGAACTGATCCTCGATGATGTCCAACAGCAGCAGCAACAACTCGAACAGTTCGAACAGCTCGACGAGGAAGACGGCGAACTGGTCAAACTCATGCGTTTCGCCAATCGCGTGCCCCTGCTCTATCAGCAGTCGGCATGCGCTACGTACAAGTCCATGGTCAGCACCAACTGGCGAAATTACGGCCTGCAGCAGTCGCGAGGCGCACTACCGACCGGACAGGCAGCCGTCATGATCCATATCGCTTCGGTGTGGGTCCCCTTCACCAGTGAATCGAAGGAGGCCATCGCCCACTACCCGGAAATCATCAAGGAGATCAAGCTGGCGCTGCAGGACTGCGGGCGAAAACTCGGACGATATCTAAAACATCAGAACCGCGTCTACGATGAATTGAAAAAACGCAGCTATATCGAAAAATACATCCCGCACATCGGCGTTGCCTTGAAGCAGATTCTCGATCTATCCGATACCAAGGTCGATACCCTCGTCAAGGAACTTAAGAACATCCTCGAACGTTCACGGAAGATGTAACAGCGAGCGTACCGTCGGCTACGGATTATCGGCGATGTCCTGCCCGCGATTGCCCCATTTCCAGTGGATCGCCGTGATCGCAAAGATCATCAAAAACATGATCCACGCGATGGCAGAGGCCAGGCCCAGGCGAAACTCCTCGAATCCTACTATGTAAATATAATATCCCAGCGTGGTCGTCGTTCCCGCCGGACCGCCAGTTGTCATCACTCTTGCCTGTTCGAATCCGCCCTGCAGCCCGCCGATCAGTGTCATGATCACAATGAAAAACGTCGTCGGCGCCAGTCCTGGCCAGGTCACATTCCAGAACGTCGCCCATCGACCCGCGCCATCCATCGCCGCCACTTCGTAAAGTTCCACCGGAATCTGGCTCAGCCCAGCCAGGTACAGCAACATGTTGCCGCCGCCGATCGCCATCCAGATGCTCATGAAAATGATCGCGTCTCTCGCCCCAAGACCGAAAAATCGGCTTGTCGGAATATTGGTTTCCGGGTCCAGACCCCACAGGTTCGCTACGCTCGCCAGCCATTGCGGCATTTCGAAATGTCCGCCCGCCAGAGCAGGAAAATGCCACAGCACATGGCCCAGAGCAGCGCCAATCGCCGCCAGAAAAAGGGTATATCCACAGGCACAGATGATTTCCCGCCAGCCGGCAAAATCCACATCACGAGCCAGGGTTCGCCACCGCCGAATCACAAGAATCGCAAAGCCAATCATCGCCCCCAAAGCCAAAAACCGCGGAATCACCGATGGGATCACACTTGCCGCATAGGCCAGCATATCCAGAACGCCACGCAACACACGATTGATCAGGCCGAATTCCGGATTATAAAGATTCCGCCAGAGAATATATAACGCCACGCCGGCTGTGAACTGCGGCAGGTAAAACAGCGTTCGGAAGAAAACCGTTCCGAGGTAATATCCCAGCCCCGCAATAGCGGTAAAGAGCCAAAGCATAAATGCCGCGTCGCGCCGGCCCATCGACCAGAGCAGCCAGCCGCCCAAAATGCCAAGAACCAGGCCGATCAGAGCGGGGAGCATTTTGCATCGCGTCGAACCAGCCGAGCCGATCGGACGATTCAGCAGTAGCGCCAGAACCAACGAACCGGCAATGCTCACCGGCATGGCCATCAGAAAATACAGAGTGTTCAAAAAATATTTCCAGAAATGACGTGACTCGGCCCCCCAGAGCACTTCCTGGAAATTTTGCAATCCGACGAACGACAGCGGCTCGCGCGCGGTCAAATCCCAGTTGGTCATCGCCATCGCCAGCGAAAACAACACCGGCAGCACCACAAACGCCAGGATGCCGAAGAAATTCGGCGACAAAAATCCCATTGCCCCCAGCAAGTCGCCATGCATGAATTTTTGTTTTTTCGCTTTCATCGATATTCCCGCCACTGCGGATCGTTCGGATCAAACTCCCGGCCGGTTACCTGCTGATATCGCTGCCGGTATTTGTCGTATTTCTGCAGATTTTTGAAAATCAAGCCGTTGACCGATCGAGTCATGTCGCGGCAGGCATCTGCGGGAGTTTTCGATCCGCCGGTTACTAAATCCAGTTGTTCCATTATCGCCTGAAGCGCATCGAGCGGGCTGACGAACGGAGAGACTTCCGGCGAAACTCCGCGATCTATCGCCTCGACAAAGACATCGTTGAATGTCTCTTGCGGATAACTCGGATCGTGCAAAAAATCTTTCGTCCTCGCAAACGCCGGTACCGGCGGTAGAAAGTCCGCCGCCCTGGCCACCTGTGAGTTAAACTCCGGAGTCGTCAAAAATTCCAGGAACTTTACCGCCTCGTCCACATGCCGACTGTTGCGATTGATCGCGACAAGCCTGGCCGTCACGAGGGCAGTTTTTCGCCGCAGATAGGGCTGATGGCAGACGCCGATCCGACCCTTCAGAGAGTCATATTGCCGAAAGGTGATCAGACCCCAGCGGCTCGTGCGAATCATCGCCACCCGCTGGGCGCCGAACCATCGCGTGCCTCCGCCGGCGCCCCATCCGCCTTCACCGCTGATTGTCGCTTCTTCCGCAGGTGTCGGCATGATATGATGTTTGAACATAAGATCGTGATAAAACTGAATTGCCTCAAGGGCCTCGGGACTGTCCATGCGGCATTGCAGACCGTCGGGGCTGAAGAGCTGACCGCCGGCCTGGAGCACCAGTTCGTACCAGTAGATATTCATCGCTCCGAAACATTCGTAGCCTCTGCCATCCGGTTTTTTTCGAGTCAGCTTTCGGCCGATCGATACGAATTCGTCCCAGGTCATATCCCGCGGCGGATACGCCACGCCGTAGCGGTCAAAAAGGGCTTTGTTATAAAAGATCACATTAGCATAAACGCCTGCGGGAAAGGCGTACTGCCGGTCGCCGATCATTATGCTTTTCGCAGCACCGGGCCACGTCCGGCTTGCATCGAAGCCATGCTTTTTCGCAAGATCGGACAGGTCCAGTGCTATCCCCGATTCGGCAAACCGATCGAGCACGTACACTCCCGCCGCATCAAAAAGGTCCGGCCCGATTCCCGCCACCGACTGAACGATGACTTTTTCCATGTAATAATTCGCAGGATCGATCTGGAGCGCAAGCCAAGGATGTGTCTGATTGAACAGTTCGACCTGCCTGCTTCGAACAGGATTGTCATCGGTTGCCCAGATCAGCTGGATTTTCTTCTGTTCGTTGCAGCTGGGCGAAAGGCGCCATGCCAGCACCGAAGCAAAAATCAGAATCGTCAAGCACAGGGCCAGCAGAGTTTTCATCAACCAATATCCTTATTAATCCAGCCATTATAAATACAGTCGATCGGCAGTCAAGACACTCCCGCTTCACAATGCTGTTTGTGCTCTGGTGAAATGGTCTGCCGGCCGGTATAATACACTTTTTACCGGTTAAATAACCCGAGTGACGATTGGAGATCCCAGCGTGGAAGTGAACGCTGCACAGATAGTCGAACGATTGCATCTTGAGCCTCATCCCGAAGGCGGCTATTACTCCGAGACCTACCGGTCGGAAGACGAAATCTTTTCGTCCAATCTGCCGCCACGATACGCCCCCAAGAATAAATCGTTCTGCACTTCGATTTATTTTCTCATTACGCCGGAGTCCTTCTCGCGGATGCACCGACTGGTCAGCGACGAAATTTTCCATTTTTACCTCGGCGATGCGGTTACGATGCTTCAGCTTAAGCCGGACGGATCGAGCCAAATCGTCACACTGGGGCCTAATATTCTGCACGATCAGCAACTTCAGGTCGTAGTGGAAAAAAATGTCTGGCAAGGCAGTTTTTTGAATGCCGGGGGACGATTTGCTCTGCTGGGGACGACTGTGGCGCCCGGATTCGATTTCGAGGACTTCGAGTATGGGTCGCGCGAGGCACTTATCGACCAATATCCCGCACAGAAAGACCTTATCGTCCGGCTGACCATAGCATAAACAGATTCCATTTATGTGTATCGCTTCAAGTCGGACTGATCGAGTTTTGCAACGAGTTCCTTGATTTTTTGCGCCTGATTTTTCGGGCAGACGAGTGTTGCGTCGTTGGTATGCACGACGATGAGGTCTTCGGCGCCGATGAGTGCGACAAGGTGGTCGGGCTGGGAACTGATAATAACATTGTTACGGCTATCGATCGTAGAAGTGACTTTTGCCAGCACGGCGTTTCCGTAGGGATCCAGGCCTGTGATTTTTTCGAGTTCCGACCAGCTTCCCACATCAGCCCATCGGCAATCGAGTTCGACTACGAGGACGTGCTTGGCTTTTTCCATAACGGCGAAGTCGATGCTGATTTTCTTTAATTGCGGATAAACCTTCTGTGCAAGTTCGTTCCATCCGTTGTTAGGATAGTGCTGAGCGATCTGCTTGAGGCGGGCGGTATTTTCTGGCAGATTTTCAGCAAGCTGATCGAGAATGGTCGCGGTTTTCCAGACGAACATGCCGGAATTCCAATAATACTGCCCGCTGGCGAGATAGGTTTGTGCGGTAGCGAGGTCGGGTTTTTCTTTGAAGGCGATTACACGGTGGACGGATACGGGCGCGTCGATGATCTGCGCACCTCGGTGAATGTATCCCAGGCCGGTATGAGCGCAGGTGGGTTTGATGCCGAAGGTGCATAAATATTCGGGGTGATTTTCGATAGTCTCGAAGGCGGTTCTTACGGCCAGCTGAAATTTTTCCTTCGGCTCGATCAGATGGTCGGCGGTGAAGATTCCCATGACGGCGTGGGGATCGCGAGCATGTAAAATTGCGGCAGAGAGTCCGACGGCATTTGCGGTATCTCTGCCTGTCGGTTCGCCGATTAAATTCCGGTTCGGCAGTTCAGACAGATCGGCTGCGATGGGCGGAAGATGATTTTCTGCGGCGATAATATAGATATTTTCGTAATCGAAAAGCCCTTTTAGTCGCCGCACACTTTCCTGAAGCAGTGATCGTCCATCGGGACAGAGGCGTAGGAGCTGTTTGGGCTTAGCAGATCGACTCATGGGCCAGAGCCGTGTGCCCGAACCACCGGCCATGATGACCGCATATCGATGATTGTCCATATCGAATCCTCCGTGCCGGAAAAACTCCTTAAGTGAGAAAGATACTATTTCAAAAACACCACGAGCAATCTGATTGTATCATGGTGTGGTAGAAATACCAATGTCGAGATTTACACTTGTGGAATCTGGCCCAATTCCGCCAGGGCGTTGTGGGCTGCCTTTTGTTCGGCATCTTTCTTGTTGGGCCCCCAGGCTGATGGATAGCGATTTGGTCCCAATCTGACGCAGATTTCGAAACACTTGCTGTGGTCCGGCCCCTGCTCATCCAATAATTCGTAGACGGGTGTGAGACTCAACTCCCGCTGGGCGTACTGCTGGAGATAGGATTTATAGTTGCGATGCGTATGACTCTGGGAAAACTCGTCAATTGCCGAGCCGATGAGGTTGAGGACAATTTTCCGCACCGATTCAAAATTGCTGTCGAGGTAGACGGCGGCGATGAGGGATTCGAATACGGCAGCAAGGAGTGAGATTGGCAAAGATGATCTTCCCATCATTCCCTTCCCAAGCAGGATGAATTCCTCCAGGCCGATGGATCGACTGACGGCAGAGCATGTCCGGCGTGACACCACGACGGATTTGATCTTGGTCAGATCGCCTTCGAGGAGTTCTGGGAAGCGATTGAAGAGTTCTTCACAGACAATGACGCCCAGAATGGCATCGCCGAGGAATTCGAGCCGTTCGTTGCTTTCCAGACGAGTAACGGCACCTGATGCGTGGGTTAGAGCGGAACGTAATAATTCTTTGTTATTGAAGACATAGCCTATTGCCTGCTCACAACGGACAATAGCTTCTTCCTGAGACAAGCCGTTTAATGTTTCCACCATTTTTTTCCTGCGAAATATATCGGATTACACAAGTTATCGGAACCTTCGAAACAGGATTAAACTGTTCCATCGGCAGCTGAAGGCGTTTTTTAAATTTTCATCCGATTCGTATATTCGGATTTTCGCTTTCAGCGATTCGCAGGCAATTGGCCAAAGCAGCCTTGCTCTCCTGGGCAGGCAATTTTGGCAAACTGCCATCTCCTTACTATTATATACCCTTGTTATCCATTCTCGACAATTTTCTTGCCCTACATAAATAATTACTAATGGAAAAAAACAATCGTCTGAATTTTCTCGATTGGGCGAGGGACGAAGGTCCGAGATATGGTCATTTGTAATACCTGCTTATTTTTTGAGGACTAATGCCAAAGGAAGGAGGTACAACAAGACGGCAGCAGGTTCGGGACAATGGATTGCCATCAGGTCGGCGTAAGCGGCGCCTGCAGGAGTGAGTTGACCTGCATTGTCGAAAAAGGCAGTATTCGGGTTAAACTGAGAAGTTACGGTGAGGCTTTGCCAGGCCCATCGCTGAACAAGACGAAAGTCGTCGGCCGGCGGACCGAGAGAAGGATCAAAGATGTCGGCATCATCAGTACCCATTAACCATTGAGTTATCCTGCGGAGCTGATCGATTGCCTGCTGCGAAGAAAGTTTCTGGTCGGCCAGGCCACAGGCGGTAATCCAAAGTTCGCTGGCACTGTAGTCACAGTGCAGACCGTTACCAAGATCCACGTCTGCGAGCCATCGGCGAAAGTTTTGAACGGTCGATTTGACTGTTTCCAGAGGGTTTTCTCCGGCATCCAAATATATCTGCAGATTAAAGACATTGATGGGCATGGATTCGTGATATTGCTGGTAATATCGCTTCATCGCCAGGGAGATAAAATCGATATTGGTTAACATGCAAAGTGTAGATTTTTTGGGAATGATCGCGCCCGACATGATTTGAACGGGAACATCGAGCTGACTGATCTGGTCGTGCCAAAGATGGACATCCCGGACGTAGTCATCGATGAGATAACTAGCAACACTAGGATGGATTTGATTTTTCGTGTAGCAGTCGATTCCAAGACGGCCGCCGATCTGCCAGGCTGTCCGCGAGGAAATCGAGGCGGGATTGGAGCGATATATCGATTCCGCCGTATTTTTCGCAAGTGACTGACTGGTCAGGCCGGCAATGGTCAAATGCTCGATAGTCCAGCCATCAGCCAAATGGAGCGATCCAGGGTTCTTCGTATCGACAATCTGTCCGTCGGAATACCAACCCAGATGACCAAGTGAAAGATAATCGCATTGTGCAAGAGATTTGGTTTGCGAAGCGGCATCGTAGGATATTCCGAACCGCTGATTCATGGAATAAAGTGCGCCGAAGGCGTCGGCCTGCTTTGCGGCAATAGAAGTGAAAGTGAAAGTAAAAATCACGAGCCAGACCTTCAGACACGGAAAGTCACGCATGTGTTCTCTCTCTTCTCTCTATTCTCTCTTACAACAGCAAGGAAAACGACAAAATCCAGTGGGCTTCAAAAATACATTATTTTTGATTTTAAATCAAGATCTTTTATTGTTGTTGCTTCTTCAAAGTTCTGGGCGACTTGCATATTGAAGGTATTTGAGCTATTTTTGATGGGATTGTTTGCAATAGTTGTGGAGAAAAGTCGTGAATAGTTTGACGCTTGTTATCGCTTCGATCTGTATTTTAGTTCTGGTTTATCGATATGTTGGGGCATTTCTGGAGGCGAAGGTATTGTCGCTGGACCCGAATCGAACAACGCCTGCCTATCGGCTGAGGGAAGGCCGGGATTACCATCCGACGAATCGATTTGTCCTCTTCGGGCATCACTTTGCAGCGATCGCCGGGGCAGGTCCACTCATCGGTCCGGTTCTGGCGGCGCAGTTCGGATATGTTCCAAGTTTTCTGTGGCTGATTATCGGCGCGGTTCTTGCGGGCGCGACGCACGACATGGTGACGTTGACGATGTCGGTTCGGCACGATGGACTTTCGCTGTCGAACATCGCGGCCAAGGAAGTGGGAAAGGTGGCCAGTGTGGCAACGGCATTTGCGGTTCTATTTATTATTATCACGGCACTGGCGGGACTGGCAATTGCAGTTGTGAACTCAATGAGCGAGTCGGCGTGGGCGACGTTCACAATCGCGGTATCGGTTCCTGCGGCACTGCTGACGGGTTTGTACATGTACCGGATTCGGCCTGGGCATATCGTCGAGGCGTCAATTCTGGGTGTTACGATCGTGGTACTCGGCGTGATTCTGGGTAAGCCGCTGGCGGATTCGTGGATGGGCGAATGGTTTCTATTTTCGCGCAAGCAGATTTCGCTGGCTTTGCCGACTTACGGATTCATCGCTTCGGTGCTGCCGGTGTGGATGCTTTTGTGTCCGCGGGATTATCTCAGTTCGTATATGAAAATCGGCACGATCGGGATGCTGGCGGTGGGGATTTTCATCGTTCATCCGCCTTTGACCATGCCGGCAATTACGCCGTTCGTGTCGGGCGGCGGTCCTATTCTCACGGGTAAAGTTTGGCCTTTTGTGTGCATCACCGTGGCATGCGGCGCGGTCAGCGGATTTCATGCGCTGATCGGCTCGGGTACAACGCCGAAGATGATCCGGTCGGAAGGCGATATCAAATTTATCGGATTCGGAGCGATGCTGCTGGAATGTTTCGTGGGGGTGATGGCGCTTATCGCTGCGTCGGTGTTGATGCCGGGAGATTATTTCGCGATCAATGCGAATCCGGAACATCTAGCTGCGGTACGATCGGCACATCCGGAGATGGATTTTGTGCCCCACGAGCTCGACAACTTCACGCAGATGGTGGGAGAGAAGACGCTGGTTGGCCGAACGGGCGGAGCGGTGTCGCTGGCGATCGGGATGGCCAAGATTCTGACAAATATTCCGGGGATGCAATCGCTGATGTCCTACTGGTATCACTTCGCGATCATGTTCGAGGCACTGTTCATTCTGACGGTAATCGATACGGGAACACGCGTCGGCCGATATATCGTACAGGAAATTCTGGGCAAGGTGCATCCGAAACTGATGGACCCCAAGTGGATGCCGGGCGTGGTGCTGACGTCGTTTCTGATTTGCATCGCATGGGGCTATCTGACTTTTAATGGGGACGTGCGATCGATCTGGCCCATGTTCGGCGTGGCGATACAACTGCTGGCGACGGCGGCGCTGGCGATCGGAACAAGTTATATTCTACGAACGAAAAATTGGAAATACGCGATGATCACTTTTTTGCCGCTGCTGTTCATGCTGGCGACGACGATCACTGCTGGACTGATGAGCACGTTCGATCAATATCTGCCGACGAAAAATTACCTCAACGCATCGCTGACGATCGTGATGATTCTGCTGGTGGTGATTCTTGTCGGGGCGTGCACGGTGCGATGGGCGGAACTACTCCGCGGCAGAGCGAGAACATACGTCGCTAAGCCCACTCTGGAAGTCGAAAAATTGAAACTGCCGGTGGAAGGGCTGGAATGACCCTTCAAGCTGTTATCGAAAAATAATTTTCAAAAAAACAGGCGGGAATCTTCCCGCCCTTCGATTTGCGCAGTTTATTTCAGAGTGATATTCTGCCTCGCACAGATGTCCCTGACGGCATCGACTGCCTTTTTGAAAAGATCGGGGCCTGAGAAGCCGGCGTACTGACCACCGTGTGAAAGATGCGGTTCCATGGTCATGAAGCCGTCATAGCCGTCTTTGCAGGCGTCGCCGAGGACTTTTTCCACATCGCCGTGTCCTTCGCCGCAGGGCACAAGCTGCTTACCCGGTTTGCAATCCTTGAGGTGGAAGAATTTCGTATATTTTTTCAACGACTTCCAGCAGGTTTCAAAGACATTGTCGAGCCCAATGTAGACGAAATTGGCGGGGTCGAAGCACTGGATCATCTTGGGGCCGAAAAGATTTTTCATCAGGTCTTCGCACCGCTGGGGAATATCGCCGTAGATGTCGGATTCGTTTTCATGCACGAGGACGACGGGACGTTTTTGCACGAAATCGATCCAACCGTGCATGCGGGCGATGACCTCGTCGCGGAAGTCGGCGATTTTTTGTCCTTCGGGCGGATAAAAGGAAAAGACGCGGATATAGGTCGTGCCGAAAAATTCCGCGAGATCGACAGCCTTTTTGAGCCGATCGAGTTCGACGGAGGCGGGTTTGTCGATGGTCGTCTTGCCAATGGGCGAGCCGATAGCGGCTATACGGATGCCCTCGTCGCCGATCATTTTTTTGATCTCTCGAGCTTCGGCGTCAGTCAGGTCCATCACATTTTTGCCCCAGACGCTCCGAATATCGAAATAGCTGATTCCGCACTGGTGCAAGCCCTGCAGCTGTTCTTTCAAATCCTTGGATATTTCATCGGCAAAGGCACTTAACGTCGGCATTGATTTCTCCTGTAAATTTTGAAAACTTCATACCTGAAATAATCGTCTTTAGTCATAAATTATGACTATTTCCACAAAAAGCGAGTGGATTATAAACAACCGGGCTCAAA
>CAYMXC010000031.1:1242-13686 GCA_964394135.1 uncultured Phycisphaerae bacterium | reverse complement strand
AGGCTAAGGGGGGGATCGATTTCAGGATTCCGATAAGGGTTGAAAACAGCCAGAATCTGAAAAGCGAATCGAAGATGGAAATGCCTCTGGTTGTGAAACGGATAGAGAAGCCGACGCTGGACGGGAAAGTCGATGTGGAAGAATGGAAGTCGGCGGGAATTACGGGGGATTTTGTGGAAAACAAGGGAAAAACGCTTTCGGCGAAGACACAAGCATATTTGGGGTACGACGATAAGAATCTGTATATTGCGTTTGTCTGCGATGAACCCATGATGGATAAAACCGGCCGCAGGAAATTTAGCGGCAGAGATCAAGAGATTTACAACTGGAATGAAACTGTATACGTTCTTCTGAATCCGGCGGCGGATCGAACGAGTTACATGCAGTTTATCGTGGATATTCTGAATCAGCGGCTTGATGCATTGGGTCGCGATCCTGTTGGGTACAATCCGCCGTGGGAAAGCAAGGTGTGGGAAGGCGAAAAGTCCTGGTCGGTTGAGATGGCGATTCCATTCGGGTCGCTTGGAGTTGCCACGCCAGAAGCCGGTAGCCTGTGGTATGCTGATTTTTTCCGGATACGTTTCGCGGGTCAGCGGGAGGCAAGTTCGTGGATTCCGACGGGGGGCGGATTTGAATCGCCCGGATTTTTCGGTATGCTCATTTTCGATTCGGTTCAGAAATCGCTGATGAGATCCGCCGGTGAGATCGATTCGTCGAAAGCGGAATTTCCGAAAGAGCTTTCGGGAATGGCAGGGGAATGGAGAAAGAAGATTGATTCGCTTCAGAAACAGATCGCCGGGATGGATGAAGCAAGATCGCTAGCGGAATATGGTTTGCTCATGAATCAGATGGAGTTACTGCGCAAAGAAGGAAAAGTTCTGAATCGCAAGCGTCAGCAACTTTCAGGCAGCGGTCTTGTAGTGGGTCAGACGCGGCCATATGCCCTTTGCACCGGTCAGCCGCTGGACAGCGATGAACCTGTCGGGCCTGTTCAGGTGACGATGCTTCAGGACGAATGGGTGGATTTGGCGTGGAATCTTACGAATGTGACGGATGAAGCCATTACCGTTCGGTGCGTGACCACTCGGAGGGACGGCGATTTCAAGAAGGTTCCGGACTATGGCAAGTCGGGTGACGATTACCTGAAGATGCAATTGAAGGGGTTGGATTCGCGGTGGTATCAGGCGATGCCTGCAGCGACCGGAGATGGGAGAAAGATGTGGGACGCGATTGTCTCGATACCGTCAGGCGTGGTGAGAGTAGCTCCGGGCGAGACGGTCCAGGTGTGGCTGACGCTGCATTTGCCCAAAGGGTCACAAGGCGGCGAGCAGAAATTCTGGGCATCGATTTATCCGATTGACGGCTCGAAGCTTGAGGCGATTTCGATTCCGGTGACGGTGAAGAAGATTCCTCAATCGATCACGACGAAGCGATATATCGACGTGTTTTCCTGGAATGTCCTGCCGAAGGAAGTTGAGGACAATACTCCCTGGTTCCAGGCTCATCTGGAAGATCTGTCGGCACATGGTGTGAACATGTATTTGATTTCCAATTATCATATGCTGCCGCGGATGAAAGCCAATCCGGACGGCACGTTCCCGAAACCGTTTGATTTTACAAAAGCCGATCGAATTCTACGGATCGCCAAGAGATATTTCGATAAGTTTTATCTGAATATCGACATCTGGTCTGGTGATGATCGATATCCTGGGTTTATCGATCTTGATTTTGATTCCCCGAGTTATGCCAAGGCGTTCAAGACCTGGTTTGCAGCGGTGCTGGCGCATCTCAAGGGACTTGGCATCAACAACGATAATATGGTGATCTGTCCGTTTGACGAATCGACCAATGCGCATTGCCGGCAGATTGCCAGATGGATAAAAGAGGTCGATCCGACGTGTAAGATCGTGATCGATTGCAGTACAGGGAACATGGATGAGGCGCAGCAGATGAACGCGTTGACGGATGTGTGGATGCCTCATCATAAGCATTTTTTCCAGGAGGAAATCGCTCCGTGCATGAAAATGATTCGTGACACGAAGAAAACGTTCTGGATGTATTATTATTCGGAAGGGCCGAACGAAAAGGCTCAGGATCCTACGCTGTTTTATCTGGCCAAGTTCTGGTGGTGTTATGAAAACAAGCTGACCGGTTTCGGCTACTGGGCCAATCAGTATTACGGCAATCCGTGGTATCGCGTGATCTATACCGGCAATCCGTATGACACGTCGATGGTGTATCCGACACAGGATGGCGTGATGCCGTCGCGGCGATGGCAGGCGTGGCGTCGCGGCTGGCAGGATTACAATCTGCTGTCGATGCTTCGTGAAAAGCTGGAAAAAGCGGGCGATGAGGCTGGGCTGAAGCGATTGAATGAATTGGTTCAGGACTCGGTTAAGTGTCCTGGCGATCAGGTGAAGCGGGATCAGGTTCGCGACTGGGTGAAATCGCAGCTATAGCTAGAAGGTTGCAATCGAGGGCATGACTTAAATTTTAGGCGTCGTTTTTTCCCTGTCATTCCTGCCTGGGCGGGAATGACAAGAGGAGCATGAACGGCAAAAAGTGAGCGGAAAAGACAGTAGTAGAAATGGAGATTCGAGGTTGTCAGAAATTTTGGGCGGACACTCGATTGTTGGCGATGGCGGCGGTTTTGATCATGAAGGGCCTGTAACCAATGAACTGTGAAAAGTTTTGTGGTTACAGGCTCTGGGGATGATTTCGCAGTATTTTCAATCCTTTCGCAGAACGTGGTGGGAGCGTCAGCTGGAAAGGAATGGTTATTTTGATTTTTTGGCCTGTCCAGAAATCGACGGCCTTGATTGGCGACGATTCGCGTAGCACTTTATGATCAACGGTTTGAGTTACCGGTTCATCCGTGAGATTGAAAATGCCGATGACAAACTCGTTTTCCTTTTCCGCTAGGAGGATGGGGCAATCCTGTCCATGGGGTTCAAAAAGATTGATAGGCGTGGCGGGAGCTTTCAGTGGCGATAAAATTTTTTCGAGTACATCGATTCCCATTTCATTCAATTTACCGATCGCATCGCCCAATATGACATCGCCGCCTGTCATGTGGATAGCCAGCGCCAGGACTTTTGCTTCTTCGAGATTCATTTCGATTCCATTGATCCAATTCGTTCCCTTCGTTCTTGGCAGGATCGGCAGCCGTCGGTTCAGTTGCTTGTCATCGGTCGTTTCCGGCGTTCGGACGATCAAGAAATCGGGGTCGGTATTTCCGATACTTCCCTGCATCCACCAGCGGGTAAACATGCAATGAATGTTCTGGACTGCCATGCCCCAATAGTTGTGAATATCGCCGGAAGTTCGGCAGGCATCGGCGATGCCGATGACGGATTCAAACGGAGCGCCGCAGGAAAGCAGATAACAATCATCGCCGATGCATTCCCGGATCAACTGGAAGACCATTCGAATTATCTGTGCTTTGCTGATGCGTTCATCATGGAACTGCTCTGCCTGGAGGATCAGCTGGGTGAAATCCACTTTGAAATATTCAAACCCACATTTGCGAAGGTGCGTATAGATTTTTCGCAGATGGTCCTGTACGCCTTTGTTCGTAATATCCAGCTGGGCCATTGTGCCGTAACTGAGCGTGGTCAGGGCGACATTGCCATTTGCACAGCCGACGAACCATTCGGGGTGATTTCGATATAACGGTGTATAATAATTGACCAGGAAGGGCGCGGTCCAGATTCCCGGGACATAGCCTGAATGTTTGACATGCCGGCAGAAATCTTCGAGTCCTTGCGGAAACTTCCAGTTTTCCTGCCAAACGCCCCACATGCATTCCCAACCTTCATCGATGACGATATATTTAATTCGATCTGCGAATATTTTTTTTAGGGCTGAAATATTTTCATCCATATCTTTTCGACTGACCGCACCGGCGTAGTAATCCCATGAATTCCAGCCGATGGCCTGGGGCTTTGCTGGTCGGTTTAGCCGGCTTCGGATTCGATAGGCGTATTTTTCAAGTAATTTTGTGCCATCGATTCCATCGAGGAATGCCAGGGGCGAAGTTTGCAGTTCGCTTCCCGGGTCCAGACTCTGATGGAATCTGAAGCGAATCCTCACACCAAAATTTCCTTCCATATGCAAATGGTCATGGATAGTAGTGATGCTTCCGAATCCTGTTCCGAAAGGCGGCAAAACGCCAAGGAGGAAAGCATTTGCGGTTTCGACGTTGGAAAAGACAGTTACCATAGACGATTCCGGATCCACTTGCGACCCTTCTGCTGGAAGATGAACCGCCTTAACTCCGCACGGAGTCGCGAAGTCCATTGGATGTACCAAATGGCGGAATTTACGAGCCTGCAGAGCAGGAGAGAAAGTCGTTGGTGGAAATTCGATATCGATTTCTTCCACGCGGAATTTACGGGAGGAAATATTTTTTATAAGGATGCTTAGCGTATTGTCGTTGTTGATGGTCAACAGCATTTCGCTGCCATGGCAGGCGGCTTTAAATTGTAGATTGTTGTTCGAAATAAAGTTCATGGAATCGGATTGGAAGGTGGCATCCGATAATTTCACAATAATTTTTCCGCCCTTTGCAGTGAACAGGTCGCCATCGATGCAGATCGTGCCTGTGGCAGGGTTAAAGGTGAAAATCGGCAAGGTTTTTTCTGATTCCGCGTAGTCGTATTTTAATGCAGTCGTCATTTTTCTTTCCACATTCTGTTCATTGAAACCTGGAGATACGATATACCGTTATTTTTAAAAGACCGATTTGATTGTGGAGGGACAATCTATTTGCGCAATCAAAGAGATCGCCACCCTCGCTCATCGGCCGGTGTTATCCACGACAGTGTTTCCTTCATGGATTTTGCAACCAAGATATGTCCGGCGCGGAGTCATATCGGGTTCTTGCAGACGTTTTGCGATCATTTTTGCTGCTACGGTTCCCATTTCGACTATCGGGATTGCTACGGAAGTCAGGGTGTAACCGTCGTAAAATGGACCAGTCAGTTGGCCGTCGAAGCCGATAATTTGATAATCTTTTCCCGGATGCAAGCCATGTGCCGAAGCCCCGTACATGAAACCGTAAGCCAGATCGTCGCTGGCGGCGAAGACAACAGAGGGCCGAGGATCGAGTTTTAGCCAATTTCGGACACAGGCGGCCGCTTGAAAACAGACATACACATCAGACCACAGTTGCCATTCCGGGCGTATAGGAGCCCCCAATCCCAGGCTCAGGCCGTCCAGACGTTTTTGTGAGGTTTTATCGTAACGGTCTGAACTGCCGGTAGGTTTTACTCCAAGAAAACAAACATCCTTCCAATTTTTTCGCCGGAGAAATTCGCCTGCCAGGAGACTTCCCTGTGTATCATCAACCGCGATCAGGTCGAATCGTTCCGACATTGCCATGGTACATTCGCTCGATGGACTGATTACAGTAACAATTTGAGACGGAAGGCATTTTACAGGCAAAAGATAGGAGGGATTGACGACGGCAATGCCGTGGGCTGATTTATCCAGTAATGGTTCGATGTCGGTTGCATCGGTTTTATCGATCAGTGTTGTCACAAATTCACAGCCCAAGTCACCGATGGCTTTGGCAAAAGAGTTGATAGCGCGTGTAAAGAATGTATGGATATCGAAAACCGATCGATAGGTTATCATCTGAATTTTTTTTCCAACCAGGGGACTCTGTGCCATACTTGCCGCGGTTTCGTTCAGCAAAGACTCCAATTTTGGTTTTATTTTAGAGATTTCATTGGTGACAAAAGTTCCCATTCTGGGCCTCGATACCAGAATTCCTTCTCGGACCAGTTCCTTGACCGCTAAATGTGCACTGGATTGCCCAACACCCAGGTGCTTTGCCAGATCTTTGATTGGAGGCAATCGATCGTTCGATCGCCAATCCTCGATCAGGTGCTTACATATCTTTTTTTTGATTTCCTGATTCGTTTTGGACTTTTCCAGCATATTGATTTCCAGAGGCATACATTATTCCCTTCAATCATTATCTTGAATATATCATATTTTACTTAAAATTTCAACAGGAAATATCTTTAAATTATCCAAAAATGTTTTGACACTATCATGAAAATATGCTAATATAAACTCTATAAGATGAACCACAGAAGGTGATAGCTGTTTGACCTTATATAACCTTTATATTGTCTTAAGTAAATCTTTTTTTGTCTTCTTGTGGTTTCGTCTGATGCGTGCACGTCGAAAATAAGTTTTTAGTTTATAGTGTTTCAAATTCCGGATTTGATGCGACACATCCATATTTTTTAATGAAAGGAGCGATAAATGGTACAGAGACGTGTTGGTTTAGTGGTAGTGGCAATTTTATTTTGTTCAGTTTTAGCGAAAGCCGATAGTATTACGATTCTCGGGCCGTCGAATATTTATGATTGTTATGTCAGTTCGTCATACAATGATAAATATGATGGCACCGGTATTTCCTTCCGTGAGTACTGGGCGTCGAACGCTTATGATTATCGGGCGTTTGTTCGAGTCGACCTGTCTTCAATTCCAACTGGTGTCACCATCGATTCCGCCACGATGTCCTTTTATTTGAGATCTACCAATAATGAGTTTGATTTACCGGTTGATTTGTGGAAGGTTTCACCTTTTACGACGGCAGTGAGAGCTGGGACATATGACGGCGTTAACGCCTGGCCTAATGGCGATTTTGATGGAATCGATGGCTGGGCACGTACACCGGAAGACAATCTCCTTGCCACTGCTCCAATTAATTTTTATATGGGCGACTCGAGGATTGAGTTTACCGACCTGAAATTGAAAGACTGCATTCAGGCCCAATCGAATTTGGCTGCGGGTTCGCGATATGCTTATTTTGAAATGAGCATTCAGGATGACGGTGCAAACACCTGGCCGACATTCTTTTCCAGCAACAGCGGTGAAAGCGATGAGTTCCTTCCGCAGCTAGCGGTTACATATTCAGTAAGCTTGTTACCTGGCGACGCCAACGGCGATAAGGTCGTGAATGTGGTGGACCTGGGCATTTTGGCCACCAATTATGGGGCGACTGGAGATGCCACATGGGCGATGGGCGACTTCAATGGCGATGAGAATGTAAATGTAGTCGATCTGGGCATTCTGGCCACCCATTATGGCGAAACTGGAGCAGTGCCCGAACCGATGAGCCTGGGATTGCTGGGATTGGGTGTTTTGGGATTGATTCGGAGGAAGTGGTAAGTACTTTACGCTTGTGGCAGCCTGCTTGATCGCGGGCTGCTGCTTTTTTTACCTGCTGTTGCTTTAGATAAATCATGTTTATGAGGATTAAATAGGGGTTGTATTGTTCTAGTGGGTTGCGGATTTGCCCGCCGGAATAATCATGAAAATATCATACTGTGCAAAATATTGTTCTTGTATTATCTTTTATTTTTAGTGAAATTATGTTGACAAAATCATTTATTTGTGGTATTTTTAGAGACATAGAAATAGCTTGACAAATTAAAAGCATTTCAATGGTTGTCCGGTCTTGCATAAATCGTTTTTTAAATTTTGCCTCAGGTCTGGATTGGTGAGTTATGGTGGAAAGCGTTTTCCATCTTTATCTATTTTTTGAAAGGAGAGGTTTATGGTGTACAAACAAGCAAGTCTGATGGTAGTGGTTCTTCTTTTGGGGTCGGTGTTTGCCCAGGCCGACACTCTTTCGATTACAGGGTCGGCAAATATTTATGATTGTTGGGTTGGTTCGACCTACAATGATAAATATACCGGCACTGGTACCAGCGTACGGGAATACTGGGCGTCGAACGATTATGATTACCGTGCGTTTATTCGAGTAGACCTGTCTTCCATTCCCAGCGGCTCTGCGATTACTTCCGCATCAATGAATCTCAAGCTTTTGTCGACCGGCAACAGCAATCCCATTAACATTGATTTGTGGAAGGTTTCAGCTTTTACGACAGCAGTGACTGCCCGGAAATATGACGGTGTCAACGTTTGGCCCGATGGTGTTTTTGATGGGATCGACGGCTGGGCACACACTCCTGAATCCAAGCTTCTTGCCACCATGGCGGTCGACTCATCGATGGCGGACTCTGTGATCGAATTTTCCGGTCTGACAGAATACATTCAGGCTCAGTCGAATCTGGGTGAGGGTCAGCGGTATGCCTATTTTGAATTGAGCAGTCGTGATGAAGGTGCTGATTATGTGACAACTTTTTATTCTTCCCGTTCCGATGCAGCCAATCAGCCTTTCCTGTCTGTCAGTTATGTTCCGGAACCTGTGACGCTGGTGCTTTTTGCGATTGGCGCTATTGGTGGTATTCGTCGTAAAAATTGACGTGAACCCTCAATGAATTTTTCGGCGGGAACTTGATCGGTTCTCGCCGGAATTAGGAATGAGTAATGGATTATGGTATATTGATGTATGGAAGAGGTAAATGATCATGCAAGACAAACAATCAAATGCGGTGAAGGCAGGCAAGTTTCGTTATGGATTCACTTTGATTGAGCTGTTGGTGGTGGTGGCGATTATTGCTGTGTTGATTTCGATTCTTCTGCCTTCGCTTGGTACTGCGAGGGAACAGGCCCGCAAGATTACATGCGGTTCCAATCTGGGACAGGTAAGCAGGGCCATACTTACCTATGCCAATGATTATAATGATATGATTCCAGCGATGTTCACCAAGCAGGGAGGGAAAAATTATGCATGTTCGAGCTTTGGGCCTTATGTAACGTATGACAGTTTAGCTTTGCTTGTTAAGAAGACCAGCAGATACGGATTATCCAGCACGGGATATCTTATGGATTGCAATCCATTTTTCTGCCCCAATGACAAGACATTTGCACTTCGCCGTCAGCCCAAAGAAGGATGGGGTTACAATTCCAGCGGTAACCGCGGCATATCCTATTGGTATTTTTATGTATCGCCTGGCGGCCTGGACGCTGCACAGGTTGGTTCCGGTACCACATCTGGTTGGTGGGCGGGTCTTGAACGGTACAGCACATCGAATAATATTCGCAGCAAGGCATTTGCGAATTTGAATCTGGATAATCAACCGGCGAAAATCTGTATTCTGTTTGATGGTAGTGCGGCTCCGTCCATGGTGAGCAGTGCAAGCTGGCCTATGTTCCATCCCACGGGTTGGAATGTGCTTTACATTGACGGTCACGTCAAGTGGCAAAGCCTGGACAGTGTGAATTATGAGCTTCAATCGCGATCATGGTTTGCCGATCTGCTGTTTGAACCGATTGTTTTCGATATAAAGGGATGACGTTGTTGTTGTCGTGAGCAAAATTCGATTTGCGAATAGTATTTTCAGGATTTGTATTGTATGAAATGCCACATGTTCCTGGCCGGGTTGTTTTTATTTATCACTTTAGTTCATGCCGAAAAGATTTCCAAGCCGACAACGACACAAACAGCAGAGAGTTTTCCGCTGGTGATCAAACCGATGGCCAGTCCTGTTCTGGATGGAAGGGTGGATTTGGGTGAGTGGGCATCGGCTGCGGTGATCGAGCGATTTGTTGCCAATACCGATAAGGTTGTGAAGGCATCAACTCGTATGTATGCGGGGTATGATTCGAAGAATCTTTATCTGGCGTATGTTTGCGATGAGCCCATGATGAGCAAGACGGGCCGAGTAAAAATTCCCGGCCACGATCGAGAAATTTACAATTCAAACGAGACGGTTTATATTTTTTTGAATCCCCAGGCCGATCGTGCCAGCTACATGCAATTTATCGTTGATATTTTGAATCAGCGTTATGAAGCACTGGGATTGGATCCTGTTGGATTCAATCCGCCATGGCAAAGCGCGGTGCAGGAAGAGTCTTCATTGTGGTCGGTAGAGATTGCGATTCCATTTCAATCATTGGGGTGTTCGACGCCTCAATCGGGTCAGGCATGGTACGGCAATTTTTTTCGTTTGCGTCGGACAGGGTTTGAAACGAGCGCCTGGCGGCCTACGGGCGGAGGATTTGAATCGCCCGGATTTTTCGGACTGTTGATTTTCGAATCGATCAAGAAGTACCTGGAAAAATCGGTTGCTGGATTGGAGGCAGATAAGGCAACGTTCTCGGGCGATCTGGCTGGGGAGGGCGAAAGATGGAAAACGGCGGTTAAGACGTTAGCGGGCCATATTGGCTCGATTGATGAAAAAGAGTCGATGGCGGACTATGCATCGCTGGCTGGAAAAATCGATACATTGCGGAAAGAACGTACGATTTTAAAGCGTAAGTCGTTTCGGGTTCCTGGTCAGACGGTGGTTGTGTCGGAGGCCAGGCCCTATGAGTTGTTTTCGGGGGAGCCACTGGACAGTGACCGTGCTGGGGGGCCGGTGCAGGTGACGATGCTTCGGGACGAGTGGGTGGATTTGGCGTGGAATCTGAACAATATGACCGACCAGGCCATTACGGTTCGATGTTCAACCCTGTCAGGCAAGGATAAATTACCGAGTTATGATTTTCTACAAATGGAATTGCCTGGGTTAGAGACCTTCTGGCAGCAAGCGATGGCTGTTGCCACTGCTGATGGACGAGTGACATATGATGCGATTGTGCCTGTTTCGTCGGGGGTGGTTCAAATACCGGCGGGTCAGACGGTCCAGGTGTGGCTAACGGTGCATGTTCCGCGGAATTCTGAATCTGGGATTCGACAGGGACGTGCAGTTATTCAGGCGAGTGATGGGAGCAAGATGGGCGTCGTTTCCATCCCGTTGACGATTCAAGTTCTTCCATTTCAAATTACCGCCAAACGGTATATGAATACATTTACATGGAATGTTCTGCCGAATATCGTAACGGATAATCCAGATTGGCATCGGGCACATCTTGACGATCTTGTATCGCATGGTGTGAATATTTTTATGCTTCACAGTGCGTCAACTCTGCCCCGCCCGAAGGCCAAAGCGGACGGCACTCTGATTGGGGCGATGGATTTCAGCCGGTTGGACAAAATTCTCGATGCGACCCGAGATCGATTCGATCTGTATTATCTGACGATCGATATATGGGAAGTCGAAGAGACGGCGTATGTTCGGAAAGATTTGTTTGGCCTGGATTTTAACGATCCGAATTATGCGAAGGCATTCAAAACATGGTACGGCGCGATTTTGGATCATCTAAAATCCCGGGGTGTAAGCCACGACAAGCTGCTGGTTAATCCATACGACGAATCGACGAATGAGAACTGTCAAAAGATTTCACGTTGGATCAAGGAGGTCGATCCAAAGAGTCGTATTGTGATTGACTGCAGCACTGCGAACATGACTGAAGCCCGCACGATGGACGCACTGACCGATGTATGGGTTCCTCATTATAAGCATTTTTTTATGGAAGAACTGAATCCGTTCCATCAGATGGTTCGCGATTCGAAAAAGCCATACTGGGTTTATTATTATTCGGAAGGTGGAAATGAAAAAGCGCAGGATCCTACGCGGCATTACCTGGCTAAGTTCTGGTGGGCTTATGAAAAAGGGCTTACAGGGATAGGGTACTGGGCGAATCAGTATTATGGCGATCCATGGTATCGAAAAGCATACACGAATACCTATGATACCTCATTCGTATATCCTGTTGCAAACGGGGTGGTTCCTTCCCGCCGCTGGCAGGCGTGGCGGCGTGGCTGGCAGGATTATACTCTTCTGTCGATGCTTCGCTCGCATCTGGAAAAAACGCATAATCAAGTTGATATGAAGAAGCTGAATGAATATGTTCATGCAGTGGTTTCCAGCCCCGGTGATCAAGTGAAGCGAGATCATGTTCGACAATGGGTCAAGGCGCGGTTATAATATTTCAAATGTTTTTGGAGAGATATTGTTGACAATATTATCTTAAAAGGCGAAAGGGAACATTCAATGGCAGCACGAATGAGCGTTTTCCTGATTGTTCTGGGGGTTCTTGGGTTTAATCCTATAGGAAATGGGCAGGTGAAGTTGAGCATTCGGACAGTCGGGGAGGGGAAGGTTGTTCTTTCGCCTTCAGCCGCGAGCTATGCCAAAGGGTCAGTTGTGACTTTGACGGCCATGGGCGATGAAGGCTGGCGATTTTTGCGATGGCAGGGGGATCTTGATGCGATCGGGAACCCAGGTCGTGCGACGATGGATTGCGACAAGACCATTACGGCGGAGTTTGTCAAAAATGACGAACATATTTTGCCGTCTCCGATTGTTTTTATGTATGGATATTCTCCTGGGCCCGACGGAGTATCTCAGGAAATTTATAATGTGACAAATATTCTGGAGGGGAGAACCACCGACGCGGCTTATGTGAAACGGCTTCGCTCGATGGGTAAGATTTTTGCTTATCACGTTAATAATCCTGCCGGCGAAAAAAATGCCACTGTGGACGATGCATTTAAGGCATGGTCGATTCCGTTCGAAAACACGCTTGGTGGTCAGTTGCCAGGCGGATTTGACGCCATTGCGATTGATGAACTTCATCCGTGGGGTGATTTGGTCAATGAGAATTCAATTGTTGTCGGTGGGCTTAAGAAGC
>CAYMXC010000031.1:0-1220 GCA_964394135.1 uncultured Phycisphaerae bacterium | reverse complement strand
GTTTATTTTTGTTGCCAGTATACTGAATGCTGAAACACGAGTTTTTGATGATCAATTCAAGGCGGTCCGCGACTATGCGGATCTTTTATTTTTTGAAGTATATTTGTCGGAAACCGATAAACTTCCTTTTAGCTCATTTATCAAGGCCACCGACGAGCGAATTCCTGGATTGCTCAAAAAGTCGCTGTTTGGTTTAGGGATTTCACAGTCCATGCCGTATGTTTATGACAATAGTCCTTATGTTGCCTTTCGCGATTTTCTCGATCAGCAATTTCATGCGATCCGGAATGATCCCAAGGGCCGCAATATGGCTGGGATTGGATTCTGGGTATTTTATCGTTCACGTCCTGAAGTTACGTATGATGTGGGCAAGCTCTGCGATCATTATTATATTCAGGGCAAAACCAGTTTTTTCGGCACCGGTCAAATGGATAATCTTTTGAAAAATCCTGATTTTGAACAGATCAATCACGGTTGGAATCTTCAGGCCGGTTCTGGTGGTACGATTTCTTATCAGCCCTATAAAGAGCTGGCCATTCCCGATTATCATTATGACAAATCCGCTTCACATGGGAAAATCTGTCTGAAGATGGTTAAAGGCGAGGGTGCCAATCAGGCGACACAGATTGTCGATGTTGAACCGAAGATGATTTATACACTTAAGGCCTGGGTTATCAGCGATAAACCTACTTATGATGCAGGGCTGAAAGTGGCAGACAAACGAGGCGAGTCTTACTTTGTGGCTCAGAAGGAGTTCAAGGACCTGAAGCCTTTGAATGATAAGGTGGAGTATAAGTGGCGAAGAGTGGCCTTGACGTTTACCGTGCCTGGTGGAACCAAACAACTGACAGTCGCATTAAGGGATGGTGCCAACACAAAGGGAACTACAACCTACTGGGACTTTGTGGAGCTGGAACGGGATTATGTTCCACTGCCGGTCCCAATAGCGGATTGGTAGAGAAACGCATATGATTGACATAAATGCGAGGCTCGGTCACTGGCCGTTCGGAAAGTTGCATCATTCGACTGCGGGATCGATGCTTTCTCTCATGGACGCATCGGGAATTGAAGTGGCTTGTGTTGCTCCTCTTGAAGGTTTATTTTATCGACTGGTTGGCGATGCCAATCAAAGTTTGTTCCTGCAGATAAAAAGACATCGAGATCGGTTTTTGCCTTTTTATATCATTAATCCGAACTTTCCCGGCTGGAAGGAGGATTTG
>CAYMXC010000030.1:0-13759 GCA_964394135.1 uncultured Phycisphaerae bacterium | reverse complement strand
CGAGAGCGATGGCGTCCGCAGCGATATTTTCAGCTTTGGTTACCCAGCCTCCGCCCATGGCTTTATAGAGATTGACCCACGCCCGAAACAAAATGCCCTGTGATTTTGCATAAGACAATTCGGCACTGAAAAGTCTTCGCTCGGCGTCAAGTACCTCCAGATAACTGACGTATCCTTCGTTATAACGTTTCCAGGCCAGGCGGGCGTAGTTTCGCAGCGCCTTGACCTGCCGGCCTTGAGCGTCCAGTTGCTGCCGCGTCTTCTGCTGGTCTATCAGTGCATCATCGAATTCCTGAAACGCCGTTTGAATGACTTTACGATAGTAGAACAATGCCTCCTGTTGCACGGCCTCGGCCGACCTCACCTGGCCGGTGATGTTTCCTCCGGTGAAGATCGGGGCGGAAATCGGTACACCGAAATTCCACACTCGCGCAGGCCCTTTAAAAAGATTTTTACATTCCGTGCTTTCCCGGCCGAACGACCCTGTGAGAGAAATTGCAGGAAAATACAGAGCTTTGGCCGCTCCGATCTGTGCATTGGCAGAGATTAATTGCTGCTCCGCCCGGCGAATATCCGGACGCCGTGCAAGGAGATCAGAAGGCAAGCCTGCAGGAATCGCGGGCGTGTTCATACGATCCAGCGGCCGGCCGCGAAAGATCGCCTCGGGATTATGCCCAATCAGGACACTCAGTGCATTTTCCTGAAACGCAACTGCCTTTTCGAGTTCCGGAATCGAAGCCTTCGCCTCTTCATCTTCCGATTCCCCCTGGCTCAATTCCAGTGCGGAGCCCACTCCCCCCGCAAATTTAGACCGGAACAGTTTGAGAGTTTTTCCCCGGCTGTCGGCTGTTTCTCTGGCGATCTGGAGCTGACGATCAAGACTTCTAAGATCCATATAAGCACCAGCAACGTCGCTGACAAGTGTCAAAATAACCACCCGTCGAAATTCTTCCGTTGCCAGCAGGTTGGCTCGGGCTGCCTCCGTGGCGCGTCGCAATCGCCCCCACAGATCGATTTCCCAATTGGCATTAAAATGAAATTCATACACGTCGTAAATCGGAATTATCGTCGGCTGAAGCAGTTCATTCAACCGGATCCCAAGACGTTTCACCGGGCGAATCGGAAAAACTCCGGAGTCGGTATGTTCCGGTTCGTTATCCTGGGTCAGCCTTTTTCGGCCCCCAAAGGCATCGGCATCGGCTTGTGGAAAAAGCCCTGCGCGAGTCTGAATGTATAAACCTCGAAACTCTTCAACCCGGGCAAAAGCAATTCTGATATCGTTATTTTCCCGCAAGGCGGTCAAGATCAATTTATTCAACACGGGGTCCTGAAACTGCTCCCACCAGGTGGTATCGGCAAGGGCCTGTGTTTCTTTTTCCTCTACGCGCCAGCATTGCGGCGTCTTCACTTCGGGTCGCCGGTAATTTGGCCCGATCATGCACCCGGTCAGCGACAAAAAAACCATTGAAAAAGAAATTATGTTACGCATGGGATTCTCCGGTGTGTTTCGTAACCTCCGTCGATTTGCTTCGATGGGACAATCTTTCGACGATATAAAACGTCACTGGAATAAGGAACACGCCGATGAACGTCGCTGCCAGCATGCCTCCGATGACGGCAAAGCCCATGACCTGTCGCGAAAGCGCGCCTGCACCACTCGCGCTGGCCAGGGGAACACATCCCAGAATAAAAGCGAGGGATGTCATGAGAATCGGCCGCAGACGCAGTCTCGCGCTATCCAGCGCGGCATCCACAAGGGGTTTGCCCTGCTCGACGCCCATCTTCGCAAATTCAACGATCAGAATCGCATTTTTCGCCGACAGACCAATGAGCATCACCAGTCCGATCTGCGCGTAGACATTGTTCTCATAGCGGCCGACCATGAGACCGGCAAAAGCCCCGAAGACGGCGATGGGTGTACCCAGAAGCACGCTGAACGGCAGGGCCCAACTGTCATATTGTGCCGCCAGAATCAAAAAAACGCAAAGCAACGAAAAGCTGAAAATGACGCCGGGCGATACGCCCTGTTGCGCCTGCTGTTCCTGAAAACTCATACCAAGATAGTCGAATCCCATTTCCCGGGGCATCGTCTGGGCGAAGACCTCCTCCAGCGCTTTCATCGCCTGAATGGAACTGACACCGGGCTTGCCGGAGGCATTGATTTGCGCGGATCGGAAGAGATTGTATCGCATCGTAAATTCCGGACCGGCTGCTGCCCGCGGCATGGTCAGAGTCGCCAGGGGTACGGTATTACCATCGGCATTGCGGACATAGAACTGCCCAAGGTAGTCCACCGTTTTGCGATAATTTCCCTCCGCCTGCACATAAACCTGCCACTGCCGTCCGAAGCGGTTGAAATAATTTACGAAAGCCCCTCCCATGAAGCACTGAAGACACTGATAAACATCCTGAGGCGCTACGCCCTGCTTGAGCACCTTGTCGCGATCTACATCGATGTATACCTGGGGCACCGTCGGCAGAAAAGTCGTACTCACGCTAGCGAGTTCCGGACGTTTTCTGGCCTCAACCACGAACCTGGCGACGTTTTCTGCAAGAAAACTCAGGTCCTTTCCAGCACGATCCTCCAATATGAATGTGACACCGCCGGAAGTCCCGATCCCTGGAATGGCCGGTGGCGAAAATGCAAAACCGATAGCGCCGGGAATCTTCGCCATGGAACGATTAATATGGTCCATGATCGCGTCATACTTCTTCGAAGGTTTTTTGCGTTCAGCCCAGTCATCGAGCGTAATGAAGAAAAACCCGCTGTATGTGCAATACACGCCGCTTAACATGCTGTAGCCTATCACCGACGAATAATACTTTACGCCCGGAGTCTTGCTCAAAATTTCCTCCACCTGCTTGACGACTTGATCCGTACGCTGAAGCGAAGCGGCGTCGGGCAGTTGAACGCCGGCAAACATGTAACCCTGATCTTCTTCCGGCAGAAAGGCGGTGGGCAGCCGCTTGCCGAGCATTACAGCAATCGCAGTGACGCCGACTAGCAGCAAAAGCGATATGACGCATTTTCTAATCAGAAGTCGACACGTGCCTACATAGCCGTCCGTCATGCGGTTGAACATCTTATTGAAACCGTTATAAAAACGCTGAATCGGTCCGGCGCTTACCTTCTTCGGTTTCAGCAACAAAGCCGACAGCGCCGGACTGAGCGACAGCGCATTAAACGCGGAAATGAGCACGGAAATCGCAATGGTTACGGCAAACTGCTGATAGAGCCGGCCTGTAATGCCGGGAATGAACGCAGTGGGCACGAACACTGCCGCCAGAATGATCGCAATAGCAAGGACGGGACCTGAAACCTCTTCCATCGCTTTGAAGGTCGCCTCCTTGGGCGCCATTCCATGCTCGATGTGATGTTCCACCGCTTCGACCACCACGATGGCATCATCCACGACCAATCCGATGGCAAGGACGAGGCCAAACAGGGACAACGTATTGATGGAAAAACCGAAGAGCGGAAACAGCGTGAACGTCCCAACGAGTGAAACCGGAACCGCCAGAAGCGGAATAAGCGTTGCCCGCCAACCCTGCAGGAATAAAATCACGACGAGAATGACAAGGAGCAGGGCTTCCTCAAACGTTTTTTTGATCTCCTTCATTCCTTCGGTCACGGCAAGCGTGGTATCGAGAGCGACGACATAACTCATGTCTGTAGGAAATCGTGCGGCCAGTTCCGCCATGAGTTTCTTTGCCCCATCAGCCGCTTCGATGGCATTGGAGCCGGGCAACTGGTAAAGCGCAACCAGGGCAGCGGGCCGGCCGTTCAACCGGCCTTTCATGTTGTAGTTCTGTGAACCGAGTTCGATACGGGCCACATCTTTGACACGCACCAGCGCACCGCCGGGGTCCGCTCGAAGTACAATGTTGCCGAACTGCTCCTCGCTTTGCAGCCGTCCCTGAGCCCGAACGGCGTAGGTAAACTCCTGACCCGGAGGAATCGGTTCGCCTCCAATTTTTCCAGCCGGATTCACGGTATTCTGAACCTTAATCGCGCTGATGATTTCCGGAATGGTGATGTTGAGCTTGGCGAGTTGATCCGGCTTGACCCACAAACGCATGGCATACTGACCCGCACCAAAAACGCTGACACTGGCGATGCCCCTGACGCGTGTCATCTGATCGTTGATATTGATATAAGAATAGTTGGCCAGGAAGATGCCGTCGTAAGTGCCCCTGGGGGAATAAATGGCAAACATAATCAGCGGCGACACCGTCGATTTAATCACGGTAACGCCCTGGTTGATCACATCAGTAGGAAGTTGAGAATTGGCCTGTCCCTGCCGCATCTGCGTGAGAATCTGATCGGTGCTCGGATCGGTCTTGACGTCGAAATTGACAGTGAGCTTCATGCTTCCGTCGTTTGCATTTAACGAATACATGTAGTTCATATTATCGACACCGGACATCTGCTGCTCGATTGGAGTCGCAACAGATTGTTCAACCGTCAGGGCGTCGGCACCGGGATAGGTGGCGTTGACCACCATTTCAGGAGGAACGATGTTGGGAAACTGTGCAACGGGCAGGCTGAACATCGCAAGCACGCCGACGATGACCATGAGAATCGAAATCACTATGGCCACGATGGGACGATTAATGAAGAATTTTGACATGATGTTTACTTCTCCTTCGAAATTGTCACAGAGATGGAAGCCTGCGACGCCGGCTGCGTTTTCGAAACACCAAATGGTTTCGGCGCAACGGTCATTCCTTGGCGCACCTTCTGAACACCTTCCGCAATAACTGTCTGACCCGGCTGAAGTCCTTTTTCAATAACCCAGAGATTGCCCACGCGCTCGCCAACAGTTACAGGCTGAAATTCCACTCTGTGATTGAAATCGACCAGAGCCACCTGGTAGCTTCCCTGCAGTTCCATCACCGCACGCTGTGGGACGAGCAAGGCTCCCTTGCGAACCTGCGTTTGTGCGCGAACCCGAACGAACTGCCCTGGCCGAAGAATATTACCGTGATTAGGAAACAGCGCAGCCACCCTGATCGTACCCGTCCGAACATCCACCTGACGATCGGCAAATGCCAATTCCCCCTTGTGTGGATATACGCTCCCGTCGGCAAGAATCATTTCCAGGGGTATTTGACGGACAGCCCTTGGTTCTTTTCCACTGGTCTTCAAATACTCCTGCTCGCTGACGGGAATGTAAACTTTGATCGGATCAACTGTCGAAACAGTCGTCAGTTCCTCGATTGAGCCTGGCCCGACCAGATTACCAATTTGCGCCTTGGCGATTCCGGCGATCCCATTGATCGGCGACGTGATTTTTGTAAACTCCAGTTCCAGTTTCGCTTTGGCTACTCCCGCCTCGGCTTCCAGCACCGCGGCATGGGTGGATTGTTCGGCGCCGACAGCGTCGTCGTAATCCTTCTGGCTCACTGCTTTTTCCACTACCAGTTTTGAGATACGCGCCAGGTTGGCCTTGGCAGTATCCCAACGCGCCTTCTGTTGAACCAGTTGACTACGGGCCTGTTCCAGAGCCGCCTGAAAAGTGCGAGGATCGATTTCGAAAAGCACCTGTCCCTTCCGAACAAAATCGCCTTCCGTGTAGTTTTGGCGAATGAGGTAACCCTGAACCTGTGCGCGAATCGTGGCGTTGACATATCCATCCGTCGTCGCCACCCACTCGGAAAATACCGGTACGTCTTTTTGAATGACTCCGACCACTTCCACAACAGGCGGCGAAGGGGCCGAAGTGGACTTTTCCTTATGACAGGAAACCATCAGCGATCCCGCCACACCGCCGATGATCGTAAGAAGAAGCTTCGACAACCCCTGAGACTTACCCATGGTTCACCCCCAAAGCAGCTCTTCATAAAATTTTCAAATCAGCCGCTTACCTCTTCTCCCGATCCACTCCTATTTTTCGTTTTCCGTCCGCGCCACAAACTTTTTCGCCGCCCACTACAACACAGGGCAAGGCTGGACGTCCCAAATCTCGGTTGCATACTCTTTAATCGTACGATCGCTGGAGAATTTCCCGGCGCCGGCCACATTCAAAATAGCCATCCGAGTCCAGGCCTCCGTATCACTATATACTTTACCAAGTCGCTCCTGAGTCTCGCAGTATGATTTCAAATCGGCCAGGTGCATGTAAATATCGCCATTTGTCAAAAGAACATCGCGAAGCGGGGCAAAAATGCCGGGTTCATATCGATTGAAGTAATCGGAAAAGATCATATCCAGTGCCGCTCGAGTTTCAGGCTCATTATCATAGTGCCAGTGCGGATTATACCAGCCTCGACTCTCTTGCACCTGCCTGGCCGTCAAACCAAACAGAAAGAAATTTTCCTCCCCTGCTTCCTGGGCCATCTCGATCGTCGCTCCATCGCGTGTACCGATCGTCAAGGCTCCGTTCATCATGAATTTCATATTGCTCGTGCCGCTGGCCTCGTATCCTGCCGTCGATATCTGTTCGGAAACGTCGCTGGCGGGAATCAGCCGTTCAGCAAGTGAAACACAATAGTCGGGCAGGAACAGTACCTTAAGCCGACCCCGCATCGCCGGATCGCCGTCGATCGTTCTCGCCAGGTTATTGATGAATTTGATAACGATTTTGGCCAGACAATATGCCGGGGCAGCTTTGCCGGCAAAGAAAAACGTCCTCGGCGGGATATCGAGGTTGGGATCAGCACGCAATCGATTATAAAGCACTACAATGTGAAGTGCATTGAGAAGCTGACGCTTGTATTCGTGAATGCGTTTCACTTGTGAATCGAAAATCGTGTCGGGATCTACAACCTGTCCTAAACTTGTCATAAGCCAATTGGCAAATTCTCGCTTGGCATCGCGTTTGGACTTGCGGAATGCCTCGCGAAAGCCCCAATCGTCCGCCAGAGGCCTGAGCCTGCTCAATTGATACAGATCGGTAATCCACCCGTCGCCGATGGCATCGCTGATGGTCCTTGCCAACGCAGGATTCGCCAGCTTCAACCAGCGGCGGGGAGTGACGCCGTTGGTCTTGTTGTTAAACCGATCAGAAAACATCTCCGCCAAATCCCGAACTGTCTGCTTACGAAGCAGTTCCGAATGGATCATAGCAACACCGTTGGTGCTGTGCGTTCCGACGATGGCCAAATTCGCCATGCGGATTTTGCGATGTTCGCCTTCTTCCACAAGACTCACTCTTGCCACGCGGCCTTCGTCCCCCGGAAAACGGCTCCGCACCTCATCGAGCAGACGGCGATTGATTTCATAGATGATTTCCAGATGACGAGGCAGCAGCATTTCAAACCATTTGACCGGCCATTTTTCCAATGCCTCCGGCAGCAGTGTATGATTCGTATACGCCAGCACGCGCCGCGTAATATCCCACGCATCGTCCCATCCCATCCCAACTTCGTCCAGCAGGATTCGCATCAACTCTGGAATAGCCAGCGTCGGATGAGTATCGTTCAGCTGGATGGCAGCTTTTTCCGGAAGCATTCGCCAATCTGAGTTGGTACGTCGAAACCGGCGAACAAGATCAGCCAGCGAACAGGCCACTAGAAAATACTCCTGCACAAATCGTAGTCCCTGCCCCAGGCTCGTTGTATCGTCCGGATACAATACACGTGTCAGCGATTCCGCGCTCAGCGTCTCTGCCAGTGCGCCGACGAAATCTCCACTGCTGAATCGCTGGAAATCAAAATAATCCGGCGCAGCCGCACTCCAAAGCCTCAATGTATTGATCGTCTTGCCACCGTACCCCACCACCGGACGATCAAACGGAATACCCAACAAGCTCGACGGTCGATCGGCGACAAGCCCCAACACTCCGCCACGCAACTCGAACGTACAATTCAGTTTTACCTCCACGATCTCGTGCGGGCGGGCGACCTCCCAGGGGTCCGGCTGACGAAGCCAGTTGTCCGGCTGCTCCTGTTGCCAGCCGTCACGGATCGATTGTTTGAAAATGCCGTATTCATATCGCAACCCATAGCCCATGGCCGGAAGCTGCAGCGTCGCCATCGAATCCAGGAAGCATGCAGCCAGTCGTCCCAGTCCGCCGTTACCCAAACCCGCGTCGGGTTCCTGTTCCAATATTTCACGCCAATCGATGTCTTTGTCTCTGATAGTATAGCGTACCAATGGTTCCAAAAGGAGATTCATGATATTGTTGGCAAGTGAACGCCCGATTAGAAACTCCATGGACAGATAGTAAACCCGCTTGGGATTAACCTTCGTATACGTCGCCTCTGTATACAGCCATCGCTGTGAAAGTAAATCACGCACGGAATGGGCATAGGCCTCGAATCGCTCCCGCGGACCGGCATCGGCTAAATTCAATACGTTATCGAAAACCAGGTGCCTTTCATAAAATGCGTTGGCAGTCCCAGTAAATTGAATAGGCCCGCACCCGTATTGTGCAAGAAGTTCCGCAATCCCCCCGGCTTCCTCTTCCACCGGCGAAACCATCGTGCCGGTTATGTTCATATCATCCCCCTTCCAACCAAAATAAAATGCCTCGCGAAATCAACTAGGCCACTTCCACTGATCGATCTCAGGCTTGTCAATACCATATTCGTACGCATAATTCTGACACTCGATCTGCATATTCCGCAAACGCTGCTTGGCATGTGAACCAATCACCTGAAGCGATGGAACACGGTCAATCACGTCCATGGCCAGACTGAAACGATCAATTTGATTCTGAATCGCAAGATCGAGCGGCGTGTTGATGTTGCCCTTCTCTTTGTAGCCTCGAACATGCAGATTCTTATGATTGGTCCGCCGGTACGTCAGGCGATGGATCAGCCATGGATAACCATGAAAATTGAAAATGATCGGCTTGTCGGTGGTAAACAGGCTGTCGAAGTCCCGATCAGACAGGCCATGCGGATGTTCGGTAGCCGGTGTGAGTTTGAAAAGATCCACTACATTAACGAAGCGAATCTTGAGATTAGGAAAATACTCCCGCAGCAGCACAATCGCCGCCAATGCCTCTTTTGTAGGTATGTCGCCCGCGCTGGCCATCACCACGTCCGGCTCTGCACCTTCGTCGTTGCTCGCCTGATGCCAGATGCCGATGCCCTTGGTGCAGTGGGCGATCGCCTCATCCATGTTCATGTACTGCAGGTGCTTCTGCTTGTCGCACACAATCACATTGATGTAATTGGTGCTCTTGAGGCAATGATCCGCCACGCTTAACAGACAGTTCACGTCCGGCGGCAGATAGATGCGGCATACATTCGGGCTCTTGTTCACCACAACGTCCAGAAAACCCGGATCCTGATGGGTAAAGCCATTGTGATCCTGCCGCCACACCGTGGAAGTGATCAGCAGATTAAGCGATGAGACAGGAGCACGCCACGGAAGTCCGCGGCATATGTCGAGCCACTTCGCATGCTGGTTGAACATCGAATCGATTACGTGAACAAACGCTTCATACGTCGAGAAAAATCCGTGCCGGCCGGTCAGCAGATACCCCTCACACCACCCCTCCAGCGTATGCTCCGACAGCATCTCTAGAACTCGACCGTCTGTCGCCAACTCACCGCCGTCGGAATCCTCCGGCAGATAATCGGCCAGCCACAATTTCTTGCTCGACTCATAAATTGCATCCAGTTTGTTCGATGTGTTCTCGTCCGGACTGAAAACACGAAAATTCGTCATATTCTTGCTCATGACGTCGCGCAAAAAACGTCCCAGCGGGCGAGTATTCTCAGCAGCAGTCTGCCCAGGAGCTTCAACCTGAATTGCATAGTCGCGAAAGTCCGGCAATCGCAACGCCTTTCGCAATTGTCCGCCGTTGGCATGCGGATTGGCACTCATGCGCCGTGGCCCTTTGGGCGCCAGTGCCTTCAGCTCCGGTATCAACCGGCCCGTTGAATCGAACAACTCTTCAGGCTTGTAGCTGCGCATCCAATCCTCCAACTGTTTCAAATACGCAGGATTTTCACGCATACCAGATAGCGGCACCTGGTGGGCACGCCAGAAACCTTCCACCTTGTGGCCGTCCACTTCCTTTGGCCCGGTCCAACCCTTGGGACTTCGCAGCACGACCATAGGCCATCGTATCCGACCGGCCTTGCCGTTCGCACGTGCATCTTCCTGAAGATGCCGAATCTCCAGAACGCAATCCTCAAGGGTCGCCGCCATCTTCTGGTGCATGATTTCAGGATCGCTGCCTTCTACGAAATAAGGTTTCCAGCCGTAACCCTTGAACAGATTCTCCAGTTCCTCGTGAGAGATGCGTGAAAGAATGGTGGGATTATTGATTTTGTATCCATTGAGATGCAGGATCGGCAACACCGCGCCATCGCGAATGGGATTCAGAAATTTGTTGGAATGCCACGCGGTAGACAGCGGCCCGGTCTCAGCTTCACCGTCGCCCACGACCACCGATACCACTAAATCCGGATTGTCAAAAGCGGCGCCGAACGCATGCGATATGCTGTAACCCAACTCGCCGCCCTCATGAATCGAACCAGGCGTCTCAGGCGTGCAATGGCTGCCGATGCCGCCGGGAAATGAAAATTCTTTAAAAAATTGCCGCATCCCCTCCTCGTCCTCGCCTTTGTTCGGATAGACCTCGGAATACGTGCCTTCCAGATAAATCGGCGCCAGCACACCCGGCGCACCGTGGCCCGGACCAGCCAGGAAGATCATATTGAGATCGTACTTGTTGATCAAACGATTGAGGTGAATGTAGATGAAGCTCAATCCCGGGCTCGAACCCCAGTGACCCAGCAGCCTAGCCTTGATATGCTCCTTCTTCAACGGTTCACGCAGCAAAGGATTCGCCTGAAGATAAATCATGCCCGCCGAAAGGTAATTACATGCCCGCCAGTAGGCATCCATCTTTCTCAATTCCTCACGCGACAGACGCTCCATTGCTTCCGTAACAACGCGATCCTGTTCTGCCGCCGTTACATCTGTAATCGTTGTCATAAATACCCCTTTCTTGGTTGGACCGCCCACGCTTATCAACACGAACGCGTCCATATAGTTTTAAAGTTTTAAAGTTTTAAAGTTTTAGACCATATTTCCTGCTCACATCCGTTTTGGCAAACATCGCTGCCCGGCTCATTCTACTCACAAGAGTCCATGCGCAAAGTACAAGCCGGCTTCACCGCTGTTTTACATTTCGATTTTCCACCCCTGAAGCAAATAAATATCAAAGTGGCCTTCACCTTAAGTAAACGATTATAAGCCCCAAAACAAATGTGTCAAGAGAAACTTCTCATCGAACAAATGACGAATGATTATGTGTGCCTACTAACGAAAACAAACTTCTTTCAAAAGGTTTTCTTGTATATAATTTGATCTTTTCGTATACAGTCATAGAAAGGATTGTTGATGAAAGCTGCTTTTTTAACCGGAATTCGGCAAATGGAAATCCGCGACGAGGCCAAACCTAAGATCGAACACCCAGACCATGTTCTGCTGCGAATCGATACGGTCGGGGTTTGCGGCTCGGATGTCCATTATTATACCAGCGGCCGAAGCGGTAGTCAGGTTGTTAAATATCCCTATTCCGTCGGCCACGAGTGCGCTGGCACAGTATTGGAAATCGGAACAGGAGTTAAAAATCTTAAAGTGGGCGACCGTGTAGCGGTTGAACCGGCGATGTCCTGCGGCAAATGCGATCAATGTCTCCAGAGCCGACCCCATACATGCAGAAAACTGCGTTTCCTGGGCTGCCCGGGCCAATCGGACGGCTCTTTAAAGGAATTTTTCGTCATGCCCGCGGAATGCTGTTTTAAGATTCCCGATTCCATGACGCTGGTTCAGGCAGCGATCGCCGAACCGTTATCGATCGGCGTATATGCCGAACGGCTGGCAAAAATGTCGGCCGGTGCCAAAGTCGCCATCCTGGGCTCAGGTCCGATCGGACTGTCGGTGCTCCTGGCAATCCGGGCCGAAGTACCGAACTGCAAGGTGTACATGACGGATCTGATCGAAAAACGCCTGGAAATCGCCCGCAGATGCGGAGCCGACTGGACAGGCGTGGCGAAAAAGCAGGACGTCGTGGCGGAGATTCTGAAAAATGAGCCGCTGGCGATGGACTACGCGTTCGAGTGCGCAGGCCAACAGGAAACCATCGATCAGGGAATCAACCTCCTCAAGCCCGGCGGTAAACTGATGATGATCGGCATTCCCCAAGTACAGCGGGTAAGTTTCGAAATCGACACCATCCGCCGGCGGGAAATCTGCATCCAGAACGTTCGCCGGCAAAATGGTTGCGTCCAGCCGGCAATCGATATGATCAGCAGCGGAAAGGCCAACGCCGACCCCATGGTTACTCATCATTTCCCTCTCGAACGCTCAAAGGAAGCGTTCGATATGGTGGCAGAGTATCGCGACGGTGTGGTCAAAGCAATAATACATGTTTCATCGGAATCACAAAAATGAGTCTACCCAATATCCATGACCGGCTTGGAAAAACATTCGCCTGCTCCTGCGGCAAAACGCACACGATCCCCCTGAAAACACTCCTGTACGACGAACAGGCGATTTCCCGACTGCCGGAAATTCTCGGCAGCATAATCACCGGTCGGCGTTTGACCTTGCTGGCCGACAAGCGTACGTACACCGTGGCAGGCAAACAGGCTCAGCAGGTGCTTCTACAATCAGGCTGGTCGGTCCAAACGCTCATCGTGCCCGACACCGAACACGGCACGCCCATCTGCGATGACATTACACATGCAGCTTTGAAACCGAATGTCGATCCGGCCGATCTGCTTCTGGCGGTCGGCGGCGGCGTAATCAACGACCTGACCAAATGGCTGGCGTTCGATTTGAATTTACCTTACGCTGTCGTAGCAACCGCGGCGAGCATGAACGGATACACGGCGGCCAACGTCGCACCAACCCTCAAGGGCGTCAAAAGAATCGTTTACGCACGCGCGCCGATAGCAGCCGTCGCGGTCCCTTCAATCATAGCCGCAGCTCCCTTCGAACTTACCGCATCCGGGCTAGGCGATGTGATCGCCAAACCGATCAGCACCGCCGACTGGATCATGAATCATCTCTTTTTCGACGAATACTTCTGCACCGAAACATCGGAGATGATCTCGGCGATCGAGCCGTATTATTTCGATCACCCCGATGATGTCCGAAACCGCAAGCCCCAGGCAATCCAGGCGATGTTTGAAGCCCTGATATATTCCGGAATCGCGATGACAATGGTCGGCACAAGCGCACCTGCCTCCGGCGGTGAGCACATGCTCTCGCACACGCTGGATATGATGACCAGCGTAGACGGTGTCCCACACGATCTCCATGGCCGGCAGGTAGGACTCGGCACGATCTTTGCCGCGGCTTTGTATGAAAAAATCTTCCGGATCGAAAAACCGAAATGTATTGCGATGCCTGAAAAAATCGATCGGCAATTCTGGGGCCGATTGGCTGACCCCGTTGCCGAACAATACGCGTTAAAACAGGACCATCTGAAACGAATGCGGGAAAAAATCTCCGACCCCGACGTCTGGCGGAAGTTCCTTTCCACTGTTCAGCAGAAAATCCGTCCCGCCGACGCAATCAAGCAGTGCCTCAGACAGGCCGATGCCGCACACACACTCGCAGACATCCGATGCTCCCCCGAAAGAATGCTCTCCGCTGTCCTCCATATGCACGAAATACGAAAACGATGCACCGTGGTCGATCTGGCCTGGACGATCGGCATACTCCCCAATGCGGCTAATGAATTAATCGACCGATGGCTTGTTTCATAACCGTTTCGCGATCAAAATGTTAAGCAATACGTCAAACCGTTAAACCCAACTTCACCAAAGGGCCGAAACAGCT
>CAYMXC010000029.1:3561-13800 GCA_964394135.1 uncultured Phycisphaerae bacterium | reverse complement strand
GAACGTTTTGAGGTTGGTGTTTATGATGGCGATATGGGAAAAAACACCTTTACATTTACCGAGGCGATTCTGGAATACCTGACAAGCCCGCAGGGTCAGGAAGTCTTGGTTCTCGCGGCCGACCTGGACCCGACCCGTCCGAACGATATCGCAAAACTGCGCAAGCATTGCACGCCAGAACAGGCTCGCGCGGTGCTTGAGCTGGTGGAATTACGCCGCCGGGCCAGAACGAAATTTTCGCGGGCGGATCAGATGTTTTTCGACCGTACAGGCTACGAGCAATCGAGCAGTGAAGTGGTGGCCGACTACAAGGCCGACCGCATCGCAGCTCATTATCACGACCAGCCCATCTGGGACCTGTGCTGCGGCATCGGCGGAGATATGATCGAACTTTCCCGTGTCGGTCAAACCACAGGAGTCGACCTCTCGCCGCAAAGACTCCGAATGGCAGACCTGAATCTGCAGGCCTACCAGCGGCACGGACGCTATCAACTGATTTGCCGGGATGTTCGGCAGATCGAACCGCAGGGAATTTTCCATCTTGACCCAGATCGCCGAAAAAACGAAAAAAAAAGAACGCTGAAGATCGAAGAACTCGAGCCGGATAAAAACTACATCGATCAGCTTCTACAGCGCGTACCAGATGGGGTGATCAAATTTTCCCCAGGAACCCAGTACACAGATCTGCCCTGGGAAGGCGAAATCGAATTGATCAGCCACAAGGGCCAGTGCCGTCAGCTCCTGCTCTGGACAGGCAGATTTGCGACCGTCAAATTCCGGGCCACAACCCTCCCGGCAGAATGTTCCATCAACGATGAAATGGCGGTGCGATTCGAGGTCAGTCCGATTCTGCAATATCTCTACGATCCGGACCCCGCGGTATCACGTCTTCGGCTGCTAGGCCAGTTGGCCGATCTGATGAATCTCGATTTCCTGGCTCCAGGACAGGTGGTCCTTACCTCCGATCAGCACGTCAGCCATCCATTGGCCCATGCCTATCGGGTAGAACAGGTGCTCCCGTTTCACGAGGATAAAGTTCGAAAAGTGCTGCGGGAAAATCAAGTCGGACCGGTTACCATCAAACCAAGAGGTGTCGAAGTGAACGTCGACCAGTTGAGCAAACGGTTGTCGGGCAAATCGGGAGTGGAAAAATTTCTATTCCTGCTGCGGCTGGATAAAAAAATCCTTGCCGTAATTACTTCATCCGCCGGTGAAGAAAACTATTAAACCGACGCTATCACCTATCTGCGAAAAAAAGCATTTTCCTCTCACTGCTTTCATACCGCCCGAACGCTGACTATTGCTTAAGAGAACTCAAAGTCAAAGTCGTTCCGATATCAATGATATTTTTAAAGGATGTATCGGAAATGGCATTGGATTCCGTAAACAGAATCGATCGGCAGTGCCCTGCACACGAGCAAACCATGGCCTCAAGCTGCGAATTCGAAATCAATCGGGCCTGGGCTTTGTCCGTCTGACTCAGCATACGGATGACTTCGGCAGAAAGGATTATTTGGAAAGTTGGTGAATCGCTTTGATAAATGGCGGTGAAAGTACTTCCCTGAAAAATCAATGCCGCAGGAGAAGGTGCTGCCAAGGCCAGAATACAAACAAACGCAAACAGACCGGTAATGATATTACAACGCTGCATCTTTCGAACCTCCGTAAAAAAACAAGGCCGGTCAGATGAGCTTACTCTCTCTAACCAGCCTTAATAAGTATAATATACCACTTCTGGAGATTTTGTCAAGATGATTCAGCCAAAAATCCGAAATCGGCCCTGACTGCGTGGATACCTCTGCCAGAATCAAGGCCGAAAAGCAAAAACAACCTCTCCTAATGTTGCGGTCGTTCCTGTTTGAGCCAGCGGAAGATGGTCTGGTTGAGCTGATCGGGGTCCAGCGGTTTGGACCAGGCTTCCATGAAATCAATGTTGTTGCTGGCAGGCCGCCTGTCGGGGGGCGCAATCAGTGTTCTCAGCGGCATGGGCACGCTGTCACCGAGTATAAATCCTTCACCGGGGCTCAGAACCGGCAGCATTTTGATCAGATTAGCGAACTGATCCGAAACCACCTTGGTCACGTAGCTCTGATCTTCAGGATTGTTCATCTTCAAAACGATCATATTGTTGCACTGGCTCAGAACGGTGCGGGAAAGTTCGCTTGGCCGTTGCGAAACAACAATGGCACTGACGCCGTATTTTCGACCTTCTTTGGCGATCCGTTCGACGGACGTTCGCGCGAAACTGTGTCTCGATTCGTCATAAGGAATGTAATTGTGGGCCTCTTCAAAAACCAAAACAATCGGCCGACGCATCTCCAGCGGTGAAAAGAAATTATAATCGAAAACAAGCCGGGTGATCAGTCCGATCGTCAGATCGATAATATCGAAGGGAATACCCGACATGTCGATAATGGTCAGATTCCGACGCGGTTCAACCTGACCGGTCAGTAATTTCAAAAGCCAGATAATCATATCAGACCAGTCAGTCCGATCTTCATTGATCTCGGGAAACAGTTGTTTGAACAGTTGCGAACTGCGAGCATGAACTACAGGCCGCAGCAGAAAATCATATCGCCGGTCGTTGAATTTGTGCTCGAGCAAATCGACAAGACCAGTCAGAGCCTTGAAGTATAACGCGTGGGGAACTTCGCCCTGTGGATTACCCTGATTGAACTGGGCCTTTTGTGTCAAAAGAATTTGTTCCTGCTCCTCGGGCGAAAGGCTGCGAAGGGCGGTTCGGGCGAATGCATACCGATCGCTGTTCAGGACAAACCTCGCCTGATTCATATTTTCCGCATAGAGCTTCAACTGGTCGAGCGAATAGTAAATGGGAGTATCGACATTGTAAACGCTCTTAAGATTCAACGCTTCAGCTGAATCTTTTTTCAGCTTGATCAGGGCTTCCTTCAGAAAGGAAACCTGATTGGCGATCAGGCTGGGATCGGACCGGTTCACGAAAAGAGTGTCAATTTCCTGGTAACGAAGTAGCCAGTACGGAACAACCAGGTCCGTTTCGTTGAGATAGAGAACATTCGAATCTAATTGGCCTCTCTCATTGGTGAACGCCTGTTTGTATTCGCCGTGCAGATCGAAAAGAATCATCTGCGTGTTGGGGTGTTTGATCGATTCACCGATGATCTTGGCGACCGTACAGCTTTTTCCTGAACCGCTGTTGCCCAGAATGGCGGCATGTTTTGAGAAAAATTGCCGGCCGTTGAGATACACTTTATACTGCGTATTGAGTGCGAAACGACCCAGTGGAAAAGAACCGGAAACCAGCGCCGAATCCGACGAACTGCCGGGACGATCGAAAATGGCCTGAAGATCAGTTTCTTCAGAAAGAACCACAGGATCGCCGACCATCGGATACTGCTGAACCCCGCGGGCAAATTTCCCCCCAATGATCTGTCCGATCAGATGGATCGTCATCTCCGCGGATTTCTCCGCCTCCTTCGCAGAAATTCCGGTGACCATACCGATCACACGAAGCTCGCGAACGGGAATGATGACGAAACTGGCCAACTGGCCCAGCCGGTCTTTACGCGCGGTTTGAACGTACTGCTCGTCAAGAGCGACGCAGACCTCTTCACCGCGAACGCTGATGACGTGCCCGATTTCCGTTAAAGTCGAAATGTCTTGTATCATAAAAAAAATATCGGCCCGAAAACTACTCGGGTTAAGCCGAATCTTGAGATAAAATTAACCGAAAATTGCAATTGAAATCTGCCCGAAACAGGGAGAAAATATCCTCTGACAGGGCGATCTTCGCGTCGCATGGGAAAATACATAGATTGAAATATTTTTCTCTAAATTGTTAATTGGCCTTGCATGCAAAGTTATAAGAAGATATAGTTTCAACGTAAGCAGTATGTTTATCAGAAGAGTAGTATTGAATCGTAACTATAGTCAGGATGTTAAAGAGGGTATATAAGTGTCCAGTAATTTCTCCGATAGATTATTGGAAGGGATAAAGGCCAAGGGTTCTCCGATCGCTGTTGGATTGGATCCGCAATACTCTAGGCTGCCCTTGGCTATTCGCGAAAACAAGGAACTCAACGACGAGCTCGACACCGAATCCGCAATCGACGCTATCTTTGAATTCTCCACCAAGGTGCTTCGCATCGTCGCGCCTCATGTGGCGGCGGTCAAGCTCAACATCGCCTTCTTCGAGAAGTACTTCTGGGAAGGAATCGAGTCCTACTACAGCCTCGTCGAAGAAGCGGACGACCTGGGACTCGAAATCATCGGCGACGTGAAACGAGCCGATATCCCTGCTACCAACGAGGTTTACTCAAAAGCCCATCTGGCAAATCCAGAATTTACAAACATGGAAGACCTCCTGGCGCCAGATGCCGTTACCGTCAATCCGTATTTCGGAATCGAAGCCCTCAGGCCGTTTATCCGAATCGCTGCGGAGCAGGGAAAGGGCTTGTTCGTCGTATGCAGGTCCAGTAATCCCGAAGCACGCGAAATTCAGGACTTTACAGGCGCAGATGGCAAAAAACTCTATGAGCATATCGCAGAACTGATCGCCAAAGTTGCAGGTGAGCCGAACCTCATGGGCTCCAATGGATACAGCTGTCTGGGGGCCGTCGTCGGTGCAACCGATCCAGAGGCCGCAAAACGGCTTCGCGAGATCATGCCGAACTGCCTCTTCCTCGTACCGGGTTATGGCACTCAGGGTGGCACGGCCGATGCAGCCAAGGCCTGCTTTAAACCCGATGGTTCAGGAGCTATCGTGACCGCAACACGAAGTATCATTTATGCTTATGAATTAGATAAATATAAAGACTGTCCTACCTGGGAAAAAGCCGTCGAACAGGCGGTCATCGACATGAAAGAACAGATCCGGGCCGCTCTCGGCGGATAATTCCGGCTGGCAGACAAGTATTTATCATATATAAACATTTTTGTTATTTAAATTTTAAGTCTCATCTGGCGTTTTTTCTGTTAGCGGGCTCGTTCTTGGCCCGTTTGACTTGGTGTGATAAAAATAACTATTGCACATCGAAAAACTTTGTAGTAGAACGATGGATCAGCATCTGGTGTCATGCACCACCTGGAGGGGTATTGAGAGTACTTTAAAGGGAGCTGATCGGATGATGTCATTTCCTCCGGATTATTTTGCGGGAAAAAAGGTCACCGTCATGGGCTTGGGTCATTTTGGCGGCCAGATTGCCGTCATTAAATACCTCGTCCATCAGGGCGCCCAGGTTACCGTCACAGACGTGGCCACCGCCGAGAAACTAGAAAAAGCTTTAAACGAAATAAAAGATCTGCCTGTCCAGCTTCATCTGGGCGGACATCTGGAATCGGATTTCCGCGAGGCCGATCTCCTTGTCGTCAGCCCTGCCGTCCCAAAGGATTCAAGATATCTGAAACTTGCTCTCCAGAACGATATCCCCTTCACCTGTGAAATGAATCTCTTTCTCGATCGCTGCCGGGGCAAAGTCGTTGCGGTTACCGGAACAGTCGGAAAATCCACAACGCTTTCGATGATCGAGTCCATCGTGACTTTTGCCGAATCCACGGACTTCCCCCGCCTCGGATATCGAAAGGCCTGGTGCGGCGGGAATATCGGTAAATCCCTGCTCGAAGAGCTTCCACACATTCAATCGGATGATATCGTCGTGCTGGAATTATCCAGTTTTCAGCTGGAAGACATGGCCGGGATCGAATATAGCCCCGATATAGCACTGATCACCAATATCCACCCAAACCATCTCGATCGTCATCGCACCCTGGAAAATTATATCGAAGCCAAGGCGAATATCACACGCTTCCAGCAGCCCGGCGACTTCCTAATTACGCGGCAAGACGATGAGAATCTGGAAAAAATTCGCGAAATCGCCCCGCGGCATATCCAGCAATGGCAATTTGGCACCGGCGATAGCGCGCAGGTAAAGATTCGTCTGCTTCTTGATGAAGCCGGTCTGACGAACCTGGCTTATCGGCAGGACGACAGCACCTGGGCCAAGCTGATCGACGAAACGGAACTTCAGGTGCCCGGCGAACACAATTTATACAATGCAGCCGGCGCGGCCGCCGTCGGGTTGGCTATCGGACTGAGCCCCGAGACCATCGCGGAGGGTTTACGTCGTTACAAGGGCTTGCCGGACCGCCTCGAAATGGTGGGCAGAATGGATGCAATCCGATGGTTCAACGATTCCAAGTCGACCACGCCTAATTCCGGTATCGTAGCTCTGAAATCATTCAAACCGGGCACGATTCTGGCCATTGTGGGGGGATACGATAAAGGCAGCGACCTGAGCGATTTTGCAAAAGAATTGGCCAAATTCACCCGCATCGTTTTCTGTCTTGGCCAGACAGGTCCGACACTGGCGGAGAAAATTCGAAGTCACGGCGGTCAGGCTATTGAGGTCGGTTCACTGGAAGAGGCGGTGCTATCTGCGTCTGAACGGGCAGAGCCGGGTCAGGTAGTTTTGCTCTCGCCAGGCTGCGCCAGTTGGGACATGTTTGAAAATTATCAGGAACGCGGCCGTGTATTTACGGAAATAGCCCAGAAGTTTATCCGAAGCAAAAGCGCTCTGGAATCCTGCCCGTAATCCGATTTCACGGGAATTGAATTTCAATTTAACGCGTGCCAATGAAATGCGAGAAGCGGAATATCACTTTATACATGCGGTGAACTCTGATTCCAATATATTCCTGTGACAAAGGTCTGCCACGGAATCGACGACCAGATCGGGGCGGTAAGCATAAGTGCCCAAGTCTACTTTTTGCGTTCCGCCACTGAGAACCAGAATGGTTTTATAGCCCATTTGCACTCCACCGAGAATATCGGTTTCCATCGTGTCGCCGATCATAATTGTTTCTTCAGATAGTAAATTCAATTCTTTTCTCGCCGCGCGCATCATGATGGGGCTGGGTTTTCCGACGCTGAAGGCCTTGACACCGGTAGCGGATTCAAGCATAGCCACGATTGCGCCACACCCAGGTCTCAGACCTTGAGGTGTGGGGCAGTTCGGATCAAGATTGGTGGCAATCAGTTTCGCCCCGCGCAGGATCATGCACGCCGCCTTTTCTACCATTTCGGAGTTGAGCGTTCTACCTTCCCCAACAACCACATAATCGGGATCGTGATCGACCACGGCATAACCGTTTTGATATAGTGCATGGAGCAGGCCGCCTTCACCGATGACATAGGCGGTTCCACCGGGTTTCTGTTTTGCCAGAAATCGGGCGGTTGCCATTGCACAGGTAAAGACGTATCGTTCTTCGGCGTTGATTCCCATACGATTCAATTTCATTGCAACATCGCGGCGAGTCCGCTGGCTGTTATTGGTCAGAAATAGAAAAGGTACATCTTCATCTATCAGACGGTTAATAAATATATCAGCACCTGGAATCAAAGCATTCTCTTTGTAAATCACACCATCCATATCGATTAAAAATCCCGTTTTCATTTTCAAGTCGTCCTTTCACGGTGTAAAATAATTCATTTAGCAAAAGTCATACCAAAGCCCCGGCTCTCTGCAAAACAATGAAAACAGAGGCTGACACCGCGATTATTTAACAATAATGTAGCATATGAACCAGAGATATACATTTTTGTCGAGAGCAGCAGATGTGAACTTGACATTTCCCCGCGGTCGTTTAAATTAAAAGAATGAGGGAAAAGTCTTTTTGGGAGAGCGGGAGGGAAAGCTATGCGTTACCGAATGATAGGGCTCTCCGGAATCAAATGCTCTGTCGTCGGGCTGGGCACATGGGGGACCGGAGGCTGGATGTGGGGCGGGGCGGACGAAAATGAATCGATCGACGCCATTCACGCTGCAATCGACATGGGCATCAATTTGATCGATACTGCTCCGATTTATGGATTTGGAAAATCGGAAGAAATTGTCGGCAGGGCCATTGCCGACCGGCGAGAAAAGGTGCTGCTGATTACCAAATGCGGCCAGGTATGGCACACCGACAAAGGAACACACGCATTCGACGACGGCGACAGGCAGGTATATCATTACCTTGGACCGGAATCCATCGAATATGAGCTGGAGCAGAGTTTGCAGCGGCTGAGGACAGATTACATTGATATCTACATGGTCCATGTCCCGGACTCGACGACACCGGTCGAAGAAACGATGAGCAAGCTGATCGCTTTAAAGGAAGAAGGAAAAATCCGGGCCATTGGTGTAAGCAATATGACTTATTCCCAGTTGATCGAGTATCATCGTGCGGGTCCGCTCGATTGCGACGAAGAAAAATATTCCATGCTCGACCGTTCGATCGAAGCCCAGCAGATTCCCTACTGCCGTAATCACGACGTTGCACTGATTGCCTATTCACCTTTGTCGCAGGGACTCCTTACGGGAAAAATCAGTCCGGCGACTTCATTTACCGGCGACGATATGCGGCGAAAAAATTTCCGCTTCGAGCCGGAAAATCTTGCAATCATACGCGACATGCTCAGCGAAATCGAGCCGATTGCCGCCGACCACCGCCTGACTTTGAGTCAACTTGCGATCGCCTGGACAATATCGCATCCCGGTGTCACGCACGTTCTGGCAGGAGCACGACGCTCTGACCAGGCACGTGAAAACGCTATCGCAGGCGACGCCTTCCTGAGCGATGAAACGCTTTCGGAGCTGCAAACCATTATCGATCAATACGCCTCGCAGATTCAGCCTCATGCCGTACATGTTTGATGCCTGTTGTCGTTTCGCCGGAAATCAGACAAAAAATTCATCTTTTTCGCCAGTTTTGCCGTAAAATTATGGAATGAGCAGCGAACTGACGAATGTTGATAAAATGCGGGCCCTGCCCTGGAATATTGCAGGAAGCGGATTGAACGGAATATTTTGCGTCCTTACGTTCTTCGGTTCGATTTTCGTACTGTTTCTCAATGAACTGAATCTCGACAAGACGCGGATCGGTTTGATCCTGTCGCTCTTGCCCTTTTCCGGTTTGATCGCTCTGGTGGTTGCCCCGCAGGTGGCACGGTTCGGAGTCAAGCGGACCTTCCTGCTGTTCTGGAGTCTTCGAAAGTTGGCGGGCGCAGCACTGCTGACGATTCCCTTTGTCCTGACGCGATACGGCCCGAATGTGACTTTTATTTGGGTATTGGGGATCGTTTTGTTTTTTGCCCTGTGCCGGGCGATCGGCGAGACGGCCTACTATCCCTGGGCGCAGGAGATGATACCCAATCAAATCCGCGGCAAGTTCGGGGCGGTCAATAATCTCGTAGCAACGATTTCTTCCATTACGGGGATCGGCGTTGCCAGTTACGTGATCGGCCATTATCAGGGCATGGGTCGATTTCTGGCTGTCTTCGGTGTGGCCACCGTGATCGGCCTGATCGCGGTCTGGTGCTATTCTTTCATCCCGGGAGGACTGCCCATCCGCGAGGCAGATAGGGCCGGTGCCAATCTCCGCAGCATGCTCAATTCCCTGCAAGATAGAAATTTCAAAATTTATTTATTCGGCCTGGCGCTGGTGGTGCTGGGCACAAGTCCGATGTTTTCGTTTATTCCGCTGTTCATGAGGGAACACGTCGGATTGACGCCCAGCCAGGTCGTCTGGCTGGACATGGCCGGTCAATTGGGACTCCTCGCTTCCTGTTATCTTTGGGGCTGGGCCTCTGACCGCTATGGAAGCAAACCGATCATGCTTACCGGGCCGTGTCTGATGGCCTTTTTGCCAGTCTTCTGGTTTATCATGCCAAGAAACAGCCAGTGGAGCCTTGCCTGCGCATTATTGATTTCATTTTTTTCAGGCGTGGGGATCATGTGCTGGACCCTGGGTTTTCAACGATACCTTTTCGTCAGCGCGGTTCCTTCGAGAAAGAAAACGGCGTACATGGCGATTTTTTACGCATGGATCGGACTGATAGGGGGCGTGGGCCCCCTGGTGGCTGGACGCTTGCTGGATTTTTGTCGCACGCTTCATGGCCATTTTCTGATTTTTTCGATCGAGCCCTTCACTCCCTTGTTCGCCGGCAGCCTATGCCTCATCATCACGGGCCTTGTGACACTTAACCGCGTTCGCTCCGACGGGGCGATACCGGTACGCAAATTCATGGGAATGTTCATCCAGGGCAATCCAATTGTGGCGCTGGAATCTCTGGTGCGCTACAGCCGGGCGGGAGACGAAACGAGCCGTGCTTCGATGACTGAGCGAATGGGCGAGGCGAAAAATCCTTTCAGCAACCAGGAATTGATCGAGGCTCTCAGTGATCCGAGTTTCAACGTCAGATACGAAGCCATCCATGCCATC
>CAYMXC010000029.1:0-3551 GCA_964394135.1 uncultured Phycisphaerae bacterium | reverse complement strand
AACCGGAACTGGTGGACGCTCTGCTCCTGGTGCTTGGTGGCAACGAACCGGATCTGAGCATCGTTGCCGCCTGGGCCCTCGGAAAAATGGGAGACAAAAGCGCGATCCTGCCACTGCGGGAAACCATGCTCTCGGAATTTCCTCTCCTCCGGGCACACAGCATCCGTGCGCTGGCTCGACTAAATGACGTACGGAGTATTTCGTATTTTCTGGAACAATTCCATAACGATCCGAACGAAAAAGTCCGCATGGCCTGCGCATCGGCACTGGGGCTTCTGCAGGTACCAGAGGCGGTGCCGGATATTTTGAAGTTTATGAAAACAATGAAAGACCCGGTGCTTCGGGGCGAACTGGCCCTGGCGCTGGCAAGGATCATCGGATCTGAACGATATTATATTCAACTCTGGCGAGCGGCGCACTCACAGATTGATACGACTTTGGCTCGGACGATTCTAGGCTTGGCGACCGACTGGTCGCAACATAATCGCATGCCTGAGAACATTATCACGCTGGCTATGTCCTGCGGAGAACACTTTGCCCGCAATCAATTGACCCCAGCCGCAGCTTGTCTGTGCGATTTGATTCAAAAATTACCCTCGGAAATGGTTGATCCCACGGCCATGATCATTTTAAAGGATTGTGCCGAACAGATTGCCGAAGATACGGATGGGCGGCTCGAATATATCCTCCTGGCTGTGCATATCTTGAATGAAATGAACGAACAATATCGAATCGCCGAAAGTTAGGCCAGGATTGATCTTTTGGCATTCTTTCGAATTCCATTTATGCGGACCTCTGGAATTTGTTCATCGTATCGATAACCGTTCGATCAACCTGATCGATCAGCCGGTTCAGCTCATCGGCTTGCATCCCCTCTGTATCGATCGTGATGTTTCCGCTTTTGTGCCGAAGCGAGATGTATTTGCCCTCTTTTTGAAGTAAATAAATTCCCTGTTCGGCATCGTCCAGCTTGATCTGATAGCCTTCCTGCTGCGACTGGCTTAGCAGCAATTGTGTCAACAGTCCCGCCATGGCAGGGGTTACGGAAACCGAAAACGATACTTCCTCTGAAGGCGCAGGTGCAGGCAGTTCATGTCGAACGCCGCTCAGAGGGCTTTTAAAAGCTGGAACCAGCAGCAGAGGCGCGATGATTGTCGTGACCAGCGTCATCAAAATCGCAACGCCGAAGTTCGACTGGCTGATATAATTTCCAGCCAGGCCGACACCGGCCAAAATCAACGCCACCTCGCCCCGCGGCAGCATACCGATCCCGATTCGAGTGGCACCTTTTAAGTTAAAGCCGGTGAACAGGGCGGGAACTCCGCAGCCAATGGCTTTGCCTATGGTCGCTAGAACGCAGATAACCAGTCCGAAAACCAGCGCCTCGCTCATAGCGCGAAAGTTCACGAGCATGCCCATCGCCGCAAAAAAAATGGGTACGATAAAATCATTGATTGGGGTCAGATCCTCGATCAACTGATGTGCCATTTTGGTCTTGGATAATGCCAGACCGATGGAATATGCCCCGATGATAAATGCCAGACCGAACATCTCGGCCAGTCCCGCACAAAACAGCGCAAGCGCCAACCCCAATCCCAAACGGGCGCCGGCATAGTTGATTCGATTGAACAACCGTTCGATCGGATTGGCTAGAATCATCCCGATGAAAGTCAACCCCAGCCAGAATCCAAAGGCCTTGAGTGTCAAAAGCAGAATTTCCCCCACCGCTATGTTTCCACCTCCTCGTTCGGACTGACAAATCGAGGCAACGACCGCCAGAACCAGTATCCCTAAAACGTCATCGACCACCGCTGCCCCGAGAATCGTTACCCCTTCGGGCGTATCCAGCTTGCGCAGATCGGAAAGCACACGGGCGGTAATGCCGACGCTTGTGGCCACCATGATCGCTCCCATGAACAGGCAGTCAGGCATATACCATGCGTGGCCCGTGAAATATGAAGTGGTGAACGCGCCGAAAAAAAAAGGCAAAACAACTCCGCCGATCGCTATGATGCTCGCAGGTCCTAGATATCGCAAGAATTGTTTCAAATTCGTGTGCAAGCCGGCCATGAAAAGCAAGACAATGCTCGCCAACTGCGCAATGAACCAGAATCCATCGGAAATCGGCCATTCCATCTGATTTTTCACAGCGTCGAAGATCGGCTTGGGAAACAACGGAACCCACAGCCCATGAATTGGTATGGCCAACAGAGCGCCGAGGGCAAAAGGCCCAACCACTACACCTGCCGCCAACTCTCCAAGAACGCCGGGAATGTTAAATCGTTCTGCCAATGCCCCCAACAGCTTGGCGGCTATGAGAACTACGCTCAATTCCAGCAAAAGAATCATGATCTTCAGTGTCAGACCATTATCGAACTGGCTGAATTCCTTGAAACTCGGACTGATACGTGAAACGCTTTCGGCTCCCAGGGCCGGTCTGGACGAAACCAACAATATTCCGGCCAGTATGACTGGTATGAACCAAGTTACCATTCGACTGTTTTTTGCTGATAATGTACGCATTTTTCTCTCGATTTTTTAAATCGTTTCCGGCCGTTGCTGAAGAATATGCCGTTGCCAGTTTTTATCGTCGATCTGGGGAAAATCCTCCCGGAAATGAACACCACGCGATTCCGTCCGCTCGAAGGCGGCACCGGCCATCAGCCACGACACCGTAAGCATGTTCTGCGTCTCCCAGCCGAAGGGACGATCGAAATATTTATCCAGAACGTACCGTCCCCACGATCGGATGGCTTCCAATGCCTCCGACAGATTTTCCGCATTTCGGCGAATTCCAACGTGACGCCACATGATACTCCGCAGGCTGGTCCGAACGTCCTGAATATCCAAATCCAGTGTCTCCATTTGCGGCATTACCCGTTGCGACACGATATCAGCCGGTGGAACGGCGCTGGGATGATCGGCAATCCATTCGCCCGCCTCCCGCCCGGCGATCGCCCCGAACACCAGCCCTTCGAGAAGACTGTTCGACGCCAGGCGATTTGCTCCGTGTAAACCAGTACACGACGCTTCGCCGCAGACCAGAAGTCCCGCTACGTTCGTGCGCGCTTTAAGATCCGTTTTAGCTCCTCCGATCATGTAGTGGGCGCTCGGGCGAACGGGAATCAGATCACGCGAAACGTTGAGGTCGAAAGATGCGCAAAGTTGAGTAATATAAGGAAATCGCTGGGAAAATTCCTCGTAGGGAATATGTCGTGCATCAAGATAAACAAAACGTGAATTTGTCTTGGCCATCTGGCTCAGAATCGACCGTGAAACCACATCGCGTGGCGCCAGCTCGGCGTCCGGGTGATAATCGGGCATAAACCGGTAACCGTTTTTGTCCACCAGATAAGCCCCTTCACCGCGAACAGCCTCCGAAATCAACGCGCGGGACGCACCGGCTATATAAAGAGTGGTGGGGTGGAACTGGATCATTTCCATATCCTGCAGAATTACGCCAGCCCGCCAAGCCATGGCGTGGCCGTCCCCAGTCGCAATCTCAGGGTTGGTAGTTTCCTGAAATATCCGACCGCGTCCCCCGCTGGCCA
>CAYMXC010000028.1:0-14283 GCA_964394135.1 uncultured Phycisphaerae bacterium | reverse complement strand
ATCAGCACTGATTCCGCCGGAAACGACATGAAAATGAGTATGGATATTTTTTCCCCGGAAAAAATCTACTGCGCGTGTGCCCATGGTAATGACACAGTCGAAGGACGCCACGGCGTGCAGAAGGCATTTTTCAACGAAAGAATCGCGTGTCTCCATTTTGGCCAGAGGTCCGCTCTCCGTCCAGATGCCGCCGTCGAGCACTTCGATTGGTCCACCTACACAGAACAGCATGGATTTGGCCCCCACCAGCGGGGCGAGCACCTCAGCGAACAGACCATTGATAAAAATAGCAAAGCCCCCGACAATGTCCGGGCGAATTCTTATGGCCACTGCAGCGAACGTAAGTAATCTAGCGGCAACGGGACCGATAAGGCGAATGAGCCACCTCGGCGGATAAACCGGCTGAACTTTGTCGATCATCGGGACCGGTGTTGTAGAAACTATCCAGACTCCGCCACATTCGCTCGAAGACGCCAGAGGATACAAATGCGACATGACCCAGTTGTCGGCGTGAAAAGTTCCGGTCAGAAGAACGGTAAGTTTGCGGTCAGCAGGCTTGGCAGGAGCAAATTTCCCGATGAATTTGGCGATTGTCAGGGCTTCGATATGAAGGATCATGAACAGCTGCATCAGGCGATGGAAAAACCAGCGACGCAGTCGGCTTGATGATCTTGCAGTCAAAACTGAAGATGATGTATCCATAGTCATGTTGCGGGAAACTCCAGGAATGACCAGGGCAGAGAGATGCTGGACATGCCTGTGCAGTCGGGACCGTTTCGCTGCACATTCGATACCTCCCGACCATTGAGAATTAACCTGGTCGCAGCGGGATCGGGCACATAAAAAGATAAGCCATTCAGATCACAGGGATTCATATTGCATGCTTCGATCCGCAGAGTAAGGCCATTTGCATCACTGGAAACATCATAGAATATTTCCTGTTGCATCCTGCAGTACCCGAGCAGGCGGCGTGTTGTGGTAACGAGGATTTTTTTATTGTGATGCCACTCAGCCAGACATCGAAAACCTTCGACTGCTGAATCGAATTGTCCGGCAGGAGACTTTTTCATTTTCCCCAGATGAGAATAAAGGATACAAAAGCCCTGGCGATCGACCAGCCGGCCCAATATTCGCGGGGTCAGAACCTGGCTGATTTGTGTTCCCGTATCGGCTGCACTGACACTGCGCCAATGGGGATTGGAGCGAAGAAATTCATACACGCGAGTTCCGTCTCGCAGCGTCACCGATTGCATCACGCGATTGTTACGATGCATACGATATTTTGAATTTCCCAATCGGCCCAATAAATGTTTAGCGGACTCTTTGACCAGCGTTCGAACGGATGCCAAGGGATGATGCCTAGTCCACAGGCCACTGGAACTGAATGGAACATCCTGGCCGATGACGCTGGTCACACGGCCTCGCCAAACAAATTGTACACCCTGCCCGACGGTCAGATCTGCGTGATAGGCCTCATGACCGACCTGATCGCCGTGGCCCATCATGATATCGGAACCGAAATTTGTAGGCGCGGTACCGTGATCGATCCAAACCTCAAGCCGGCAATTGTGACGATCAAGTTCATCCAATGCCCTGGCGGCATCGCGACGTGTGACGGCCAAATCGCCGAAGGAATGGAGACAATCAATATGTCCGCTGCGAATCATATTACGCACCATATCGCGTCCGGCATCATCGGTGTTCCAATAGGAAAATTGATCCGGCGACATATCGAAATAAATAGAATTACCGACTTCCAGCCCGACGCCCGGACCGATCGATGTCGTTTGCGTGGTATTCAGAAACCGCATAATTTCCAGATAGGTTCGCCAATCAGGTGTTTCATCCAGATCGCTGCAGATCGCGAGCATGGCTTTATATGGATAGGGCGTGCGACGAAGCCTGATTTCAGTTCTCATCATCACCGAGTCCACGATAAAAATCATCTATGGCCCGCAGATATATCTCCCGCGTCCTGGCGGCTACACGATCGGGATGGAATCGGTCAATCGCAATCTGCACAGCTTTTTGCCCCATTGATGCCCGTAACGAGTCGTTCAGCAGGACCCGCTGAAGAGCCCTGGCAATCTGCGAAGGATCGTTGGGATCGACGAGATATCCCGTTTCGCCGTCGCGAACCATATACGGCATACCGCAGCGATTGGAGGTAACCACCGGCACAGCTGCAGCCATCGCTTCCGCCACGCCCATCGGCGCTCCCTCTTCGAAAGAGACCAGGGCGAAGACGGCGGCCTGCGATAATTCCTGTCTTACCTTATCGGCATCAATTCCGCCCAGGAGCACTACACGATCACTGAGATTATGGTCGCGTATGAATTGACGGATCGATAGATCGTAATCGGCATCGTGAGCTGCACCCGCCAAGCGAAGTTCCGCATCCGGAACACAGTGGATCATACGACGAAAAGCCTCCAGCAAGCCCAGCATGTTCTTCCGCGGGCACAACAGAGCGGCGGAAAAAATCGTACCGCGGCGTTCGTGTCGCGTAACCTTGAAAAATTCCTCACCAACAGGATTATCGACATCGTGAATAACCCCGGTAGCGATATGTTTGATATATTCGCGAACATAGGGACTGATGGAAATAATGTGTGGCTGGTCGGCAAAATTGGCCCATTCGATTTTCCGCCACAGGCGAGAGCGAAGCCGGCAGAATTTCTTTCCGCCGGTGCGTGTATCGGCATGAATAAATCCATGAACGGTGAAAATGCGGGGAATGGGTATTTTTCTGACCATGATACCATAGATATCATGCGCATGAATCAGATCGGGTTCCAGCCATTTCAGGTATCGGCACAAATCCCTGCGTCCCGGCCCGAGCACATGGGTCAATACCTGCCGGCCTACCCAGGGCAAACGATGAATAGTGACGTTGCCCGATTGCACACGTGTCAGCATACGGCACGCCTGGCAGGTAGTGACAACATGAAGTTCCAGATCGTCATATTTCGACAGGGCCCGCACCAGATTGACGCTGACGGATTCGACTCCGCCAAACGGCACGGACGGATCGAGAGGATAACTTGTAACCATTGCCACTTTTACCGGTGTCTTGGTCCTATCGAGCATGTCTCCCCTCTATTTTTCAGACACTGAGAAATACTTTTTCGAATCGAGGCATCGATGCTTCTACTGTGTGATTCCTGCAGTAATAATCCCGAGCATTTTGCGAAATTGCAACCCATCGTTCGGGGCAATCCAGAAGCTCACGTATTGCGGCAATCAATCCAGGAATATCGGTAGCCGATCGGCCGATATCATGTTGATCAATAAGGTCGTCAGGATCGAACGACGACACCACGGGCAGTCCCAATCCCCAGGCTTCAAGGAAAATATTGGGAAAACCTTCGAAACCGGAGGTACACAGGAGCATGGCTGCATTTTGATAATAAGTGTGTATCTTTTCCATCGGCACAAATCCATGAAGTTTCATATTGGGTAATGTTCGTGCCTGGTCTTCGAAATCTTTCGCGTAAGGCGTTTCCTGATTGGCGTGCCCGACGACATCGAAAGTCAGGTCTGGACATAACCGGGCGATTTCCAGTAACCAATCGAGCCGTTTTTGTTCTGCAAAGCGGCCGATCCAGAGAATCCGGGCGTTTTTTGGATTCGGAGGTTTTCTGGGAATAAAAGGCACGATTTCATGGAAGCGGCAAGGTCCTGGAACGACCACCGAATCGATTCCCCAATGCAACTGCAGTTGCTGCTGCTGATATTTACTTTGTGCAATGATGCGATCGGCCTGTCGCAGACCATACTGATACAAAAGTCGCTCGCGAAAGGTCTTCAATTCCGGCAGAGCAGGATCGACATCAATGTCGTTAGACACGGAGTAGATGAACCGCCGGCCACGGATGCGGCACCATAACGCCACCTGCCCGGTTACGCATTCCCCGCTATTTTGATAATAAATATCCGCGTCTGCCCGCGCCATGGCCCGTATCAACCCGGTCCAGCGTGGATGAAAGAAACGAACACCGCGAACACCTTTATCAAGGGGGCATATATTAAAAATTTTTACGCCTTCGATCGGTTTACCGTCAGGATGTCCATGATCCCAGGTCAAAACACTGACCGGGTAACCCTGGCCGGCAAACCAACGGGCCAGAATGGCAATCTGCCGTTCCACTCCGCCGATGTGACCTGTATTTGTACCTGAAAGAGCGCCGTAGGCAAAGTGGGCCACAAAGCAAATTCGTGGACGCCGGCCGTTAACCATCCGCGAGAGAATATCCATAGACGTGGATTCAGGTGGTTTCATTTTTATACCCTATACCAATGAATATTTTCATGATTTGATGTTCCATGCATGATTTCATCCGACTTCATGATAAAGGACTGTCTCGTTGATTTTTTCTCGCCAATCCCTGCAAGGCTTCCTGATGGAGCGTTTCATACAGATCGAGCATTTTGGTGGTCATTTCGTCCATTCCATATTGCCGGGCAAACTTCCTGCCGTTTTCGGCAACCTGTTTCGCAAGGTTTTGGTCTTTTGCCACGGTAATGAGACACTCCGCCAGACCGGTTGCGTCCTCCCGCTCAAAAAGCAGACCGGTTTCGCCGTGGACAATCATATCGATATTGCCCCCGGTACGAGAAGCGACACATGGCAGACCTGAAGCCATGGCTTCGGTCAGGGCGGAACTCTGACCTTCCGATCGGGAAGGAAGAACAAAGATATTGCTGGCTTTAAGGATTTCGGGAATATCCCCCCGCTTACCCAGGAAATGAACCTTCGCGGTAATATCCTCCCTACAAACAAAAGTATTCAACCGTTCGGCCAACTCTTGTTCTTCGGGTGCATCGATTCCACCGACGAAAACCAGATGGGCCCGGGGTATGGTACGCTGGACTTTGACGAAGGCATCAAGAAGCACGTCCCATCCCTTGACCGGAACGGCATGGCCAACGGTAGTAATAATGATATCGGATTCAGCGAGGTTCAGGCGTTGACGAACATCACCGGCTTGAACATCCGTGAACCGCGCCAAATCGATAGGAGTGGGGACGACGGAAATTTTTTCAGGGCAAACTCCCTGAGTCACCAATTCATCCCGAACGGCAGTTGAAATCGCCAGAATACGGTGAGACAATCGCCCGGAAACACGAACACTTGGCGACAGACGATGAATGCCCCGCGGCTTGATCCCTTTTTCATAATACGGCGACATGGAAAAAAGCGACCATAGTCGTACAGGAATCTTTGCCATAGCCGCCGCGATCAGAGGGCTGGTATGAACGTTATAACAATGAAAAACATTGCACTCCACCCGCTTGAGTAAACGATAACAGTCGTGAATGCATCGGCCGTCGAAATTTCGAGAGGGACGAGGATGAATAATAATTTCGCATCCAATATCGTCAAACGCCTGGGATAGCATTGGATCTTCCGGTATTTTCGACCAGACGAGAAATGGCCGCCAGCCACGTTCGCGGCAGAGTTGCGCGGTACGAACAAAACGTTGCCATTTTGAATCAGGGCCGATCGGGTATCCTGCCCAGTATTGAACGATATTCAGCATTTTATTCAAACCGGTGCATCCTCCATAGAACTATGATCCGATCGGTAAGACACGGCCCAGTACTTTCGTTTTATAATGATTGATTCGATCGCGTATATGTGGAGGCAGCACATACTGCCAATAAGTTAATGCCAGCAATATCGTGCCAATCCCGCCGCCGGTCAGAATCGCCATGATCGGTCGGGTTTGAAAAATCAGCCTTGCTCCCGTCAGACAAATGGCAAACGGCAAGACACAGAGAATAGGTTTTTGCAGCATTCCAAGCAGATAACTTTCAACAGGTATATCGAGCTGACGGCAAGCCCTAAATGGTATATAAATCCCGTAGACGATCGTCAGGGGTATCACTACCGCCATCGCTGCGCCGATAAGTCCCAAATCCAGAATCCCCATCATCAAGACCGCCAAAACAAACGCGACAACGGCACCGATCAGATTGGCCAGCCCAATCCGCCCGTGGGCGTTCATGCCCGCCATGATGTTCCATACCGGCTGCTGGATCATCGGCAGCAGATGGCCTACTGCCAGTATGGCCAGGACCCATCCGGCGGTGTAATCCGGACCCATCCAGAATAGCAAAAGCGGCGAACCCATGATCGATAAGAACAAAACGATCGGCAGTGCAATAAAAGCCCCATATCGTGTAGTTTCGACCAGAAAGCCAGCCAATTCCCTTTTCTGTCCACAGGCATGAAGGCAACTGGCGGTCGGCGTCAGTACAAAGGCATACTTGTTGACAAAGGTTAACGCGTGCTGGATCAACGAACCGGGACGGCAATACATCGCCAGTGCGCCCGGCCCCAGATATCCGACCACCAGCATGTTGCTGGTTTGATATAACAGCGCCTGGGAAAAAGTGGTTAAAAATGTTTTTCCGCCAAACGCCAGCATCCGTCGCACCTGTGCCCAGCGGGCAAATGTCAGACTGATCCGCAGTTCCGGGCACACTTTGAAAGCCAACACTACTCTCACGAGTTCTGTGATCACGATGCCGGCAAGATTGATGATCGCCAGGGACTTCAATCCGCCCCCCATCAGCAATCCCGCAATCCATGCCAACACCATCCCTGCATAAATACCCGCATTCAACAGGTTGTGCAAATCCCAGCGATGACAGCCGGTGATCACACCAATAAAAGAACTGAACCCCATCTGGACAGCAACCCCGAGGCCGAGCAGCATCACTACCCAGCGGGCATCTGTGATAAAAGCTCCGAGCCGTGCACTGAGCAAGAAAGGTACGAGCCAGGTCGCCATCACTGTCAGCACTACCACAACAAACGCAGCAATCCCCTGAAAACAAATCACAGATGAAATGGTCCGACATACCCCATCGATGTTGTTGACCGCCCGATATTTGGCGATGTATCGGCAGACCGAGGAACCGATGCCGGCCTGCACAAAACCGAAATAACCCGTTAGCGACCAGCCGAAGTCCCACACACCCAGACCGCTCTGGCCAACCTGCCGATCAATCAAACGAGGCATGATAAAACCTGAAATAATAAACACCATATGACCCGCCCAACTGGACAGGACATTACGGACCAGATGATTACGGCCGGTTATATCCGTGTCGGCATACCCGATCGGCCCCGGGGCCTCTATTTCCAAGACTTGTTTATTCATCAGCAATACCCATACTGCCGATTCATTTTACCTGCCACAGTGTCGAACGCTTTCAACTGCCGTTCCGTTAAAACTGTCCTCCATCGTTCATCGAGCCAAACCTCAGGATCGCCGTCCAACCGCATTCCATTTCCGAGAATGTGAAGTTGACGCGAGAAACAATTTTTCCCGACGCTACAAGAATCAACTCCAAGAAAGGAAAACAGACGGTCAAGCGTGCCCTGTGTCCGTCGGCACAAATCTTCATAACGAATTTCGATCCATTGCGAACGATCCAGGCCGGACAGAATCTGTTCCGCCTCTTCGTTGCTCCGACGCCATTCATAAGCGGCCTGTGTGATAGTCAGTTTTTCTTCCGCTCGATCACCGCCCATACCTCCATCGCGATATTTCGGATCGCGTGCATCGGCAAAAGCTGCCGGGTCCATATATGACAGCGCCACTCCCCGTCCGTCGCGTATCAGCCGGATGACCTTGATTCGCAAATCCGGATTGCGTAAAAGATATTTCAACCGAACAGCAATTTTTGAAGAATCGACTACGGTTCGGACTCCGTGAATCTCACAAATAGTTTTTATCAATGCAACATTTCGCCGTTGAACAACCGGCAACTGCTTGCGCCACGTGCCCGATAGTGCCAGCGCAGTATCTCGAAGAATTTCCCACTCCGTACCGCGTATCAACGGACGAAGCAGAAATTTCACATACCGGCTTTTAATCTGTCGATAATCCGTCAAAGGATCGACAATATCGAAATTCATACCCTGTTGAAACATTCCCTGTCGCACTTTCTCCCAGAACTCGCACTGCCGAATCAATACGCCGCAGGAACATCGATAGCGATCGATATTTCCCAGATTGGTAGCCTTCAATTCCCCAACAGTACAGAGATTCGGGTGGGAACCCAGGAGAATCGCCAGGAGAGTGGAGCCTGAATGACTGGCGGATAGAATATATACCAGGTTTGTCATATCGTCAGCCGGTCAAAACTCCGCTTTCACTCGGTTGGACATTTTTTTCCGTCTCATGACATATTGGAACGTCACTGTTCATAAGCCGAGAGATCGGCCAGGCATACAGAATCCAGCCCATGTGATAAGGGCGGCACTCATAATCCACCGCGCCTGGTTTAAAAATCATGTTCAATCCCGGAACTCGCAGTGAAGGATGTAATCGACTGGCAAAGGCCTGCAAACCACGTGTCAACCTGTTCGGCTCATGGCGTGCCACTTTTCGCCAGATCAAGTCGGCTGGCAGATCGATCAGGGAAAAACCCGTCTCCGGCGCCATCGCCATCCAGCTGACACCGTTGTTGATCCACCTTCGGTAATCCATGCCATTGGCATCATGCAAGGCATGCAATGCCATCGGGGCCATGGCGTCCTGATGTACGGAATATACCGGATAGCCCTCTACGACGTTTCCTGTTCGTCCATCGTAATGCCACCACCATTGACCACTCAAACCCTGCAGACGACAAATCTGTTCGGCACATCGGCTGGCAATCATGATCGCGGCACTATCTTTATGAACTCGATAATAATTAGCCAGCGCCAGGATCGGATAAACCTGGTCGGCAAAACAGGCAACGTGAAAACGAAACCGCGATGCCTGCCGACTATCGGGCCAGTGTGAAAACAGACCGGCATCGGGATTGAATGAATTCATCAACCTGCGAGCAATGAGTCGGGCCAATAACTCATCGGTGACCACATCACCCTCTGCCACCAAGGCCATAAGCGACCATGCCAGTTCGACCGTGGAATAATGCCCTTTAGCCGGGTCCATTGCGCGAAGGCGGTTGATCGCTTCAGCCACGCGCGGATGAGGATCCGCCCGCAGCGCCCAGAGCACCAGTGCCACCTCACCCAACTCCTGCGTCCGCACAAGACCGTCAATCAGATTAGTCTGAACAACGGAAATGCACCGCCCGCCCAGAATATCGCAAACGACATCAGGCGATTCATTTTTCAGGCCCAGCAAAACGATGGCGGTATAACGCCTGCTGATTCCCTCAATTACATTTCCGTCACGTGCCCGCCGAATGTGAAAAGCAAAAAGATTTGCCTCCGGGCGATACATCCGACGAAGGGCTCGAATGGCAATATTCCGCATCGTCAGTACCAGCTCCTGGACAGTTCCCCAGTCGGCAGGCCAATTGGCATAGCGATGTACGTTTTTCATATGCGCCCTTCCCCGATCGGATTCGTCGTTCCGCTGCCAGTCAAACAGGATGAACGGGAGGAATCGCCCGATGGAATATAGGATGATCGAAATGTAGACCCGAGAAAAACCGTACCCAGAAGTTTGCCCCCTGACGAACCGATATAGGCTAGGGCATCGACTACATCCGATCGTCTGCAGTGACCTTCACGAACAACCATGATGGCACCGTCCATCTGACGACAGATGATACGCGTATCGGCAACGGGCAGGATCGGCGGACAATCCAGAATGATGATATCGTATCGATGCCGCCACCGAGTCAGGCAGGCGGAGAATGCTCCGTCGGCGAGCAGTTCCTGGTCCTTACCCGTCCAGCCTCTGCCTGCGGGCAGAAGATATAGACCCGGCAAACTGGTCTGAACGATGCAATCACCATCGGCGGATTCCGAAGTCAGAACAGTCAGAAGTCCCCTCTCCTGAACCACCCCAAACCGCTGGGCCAGGGCGGGATTGCGGATATCGGTATCGACCAGCAGCACCTTCTTGCCGCACTGAGTCAGGCTTCGGGCCAACATGACACAAACGCTGGTTTTCCCCGCCCCGTCACAGGCACTGGTGACCAGAATAGCACTTCCACGCTGATTGTCCAATCGCTGCAGCAAGGCAGTGCGAACCATTCGGATATATTCCCAATTTTCCAGCATCTCTCCATCAACCGACATCGGTAACGAACGATAGAGTGGCAACTGACCCAAAAACGGCATGCGAACGGTGTGCTGAAGATCATCGGCTTCGTGGATCATCTGATTGGTGGTGGCCCGGAGAAAGGCAACCCCCAGGCCGCAGCCGAGTCCGCCGAAAATTGCAAGCACGGTCAGAAACCATCGTCTGTCCTTGTATGGCTCGCTGCTGGCAAAGGCCCGCGATAATACTTCAATTGAGGCGGGTCGATTTCGTTCCATTTCCTTTTCGTCCAGACGAGCACGAATCGCATCATACACCTGTTTTTTATACTGGATGGCCTGATTTTCACGGCTCAACATCTGGGCGCTTTCGAATGCCCGGTTAAACTCCGCCTGCTGATTTTTGACATCTTCCGCCAGTAAGCCGGCTTCATATTGCAATTGTTTGATTCGCTGCCGAAGCAATCGAGCGTCCTGGATAAAGCCGGTTTTAAGTTCTCCACCCGGCGTACGAAGATCTGGATGCAGCACGGCCTGTTTGTCCAGATAAGTTTGCCTACTCTCCATCAGTTCCCCGGCCAGCTTCAGACTTTTGTTCAACTCGATCATCTTTGGATGAGATTCGCCCAGTCGCTCACGTTCGATATCGATCTGGTGCTGGAGAGTGCGGTAGTCGATGTAAAGCTTGCGCCATTCGCCGTCTTCCTCATAGCGGATGTCCCGCGGCTGTGTCGTGGGTGAAATCGCGAAATCCTTGCTTTTCATACTCTCCAGCTCTTTGACCTGCCACTGGCCGGTGGCAATTTCCCGCTTAAGCGCGCTTAATTGCGATTCCATCTTGTCCAATCGAACACGTCGCTGGGAAATCAACTCTTCCGGCGTACCGGTACCCAATTCCTTCTGGATTCCTGCCACCAATTTTTCCCTGCCTTCGATCTCGGTTCGCAGTGCGTTGTGTTCCTCGAGGATTTTCTGATACATCTGGTCATCCACCTGATCGGAATTTTCGCGGACGAACCTGAGATATTGATCGAGAACAGCGTTGACAATCACAACCGCATCCTGTGGATTGGAATCGGCCATGGAAATATCGATAATCTCGGTCATCCCACGCGGCAGTGCGCTCAAGACTTTGTAAAGTCGATCGATGGGAGATTTTCCACCACTAAGGCCCGAGGATGATTTCTGATACCAGTCCGTCTGCTGAACTTCCGGCAGGTCCAACACACGCTGCAGGACTGTCGGGCTCATAATGACCGAGACTTGTGTATTTAAGTAATTGGTATAGAAGGGAATTTGGCCGTTATCGTCGGTTTTAAACACCAGCCGCTGGATGATGGGTCGAACGCGAATTTGAGCTTCGACTTGATATACCGGCACGATCAGAGCCCAAGCTGCGATAATGACAGGTATGGCGATTGCCAGCGTAATAATCAGGATTGTCCGTTTAAATCGCAGCAGTTGCCAGAAGGAAAACGGACGGGCTACGGGAAGACTGTCAGGCCCACTATTCAGGCCGAATGGCTCATTCGAAGGAGCGAGCGGCTCCATCGGCATCTGTTCTTTAAGTTCGATTGCATTTGACATTACTTGATCTCCTCAGTCGAAACGCTTCGATCAACAGCAGTCTGAAAGCCCATAATTGATATCGGATATCAGCTCGCCGAACGAATTAGTTTTCGTTTCAAGACACTGACCATAAACAGCGGCAAAGCCAGTTGCCGACGCCATCGCCGGGGTTCGGAAACCAACCGGAACAAAAACTCTGTGCCCGTTCGGCGGAAAAATGCCGGCGCCCGACGGACCTGACCGCTGAGTACATCGAACGTACCGCCCACCCCCATGCAGAGACTGGCATCGATCGACTGACGATACCGGTCGATCCAGATTTCTTGACGGGGTGAGCCCATCGCGACAAACAAAATGTCCGCCCCGCTTCGATTGATCTGTTCAACAACGCGAGCATCATCCTGAAAGTAGCCGTCATGCCGGCCAACGACTTGCAGATTTGGATATTGCAGCAGAAGTTTTTTGCAGGCTTCCTCGTTGGATTTTGGGGACGCTCCGAGCAGAAATATTTTCCAACCCCGCTCGGCGGCCTGGGCCACGATTCGGAAAAAAAGATCGACACCCGTACATCGGGTTAATCCCGGCCCATACAAAATCCGGGCAGCCAGGACTACACCGACTCCGTCACAAATTCCGATCTCGGCGTGGCCCAGGGCGCTAAGAAGCTCCGGATCATGAACGGCCCGGTAGATTTTTTCCGGATTGATGGCAACGCAAAAAGTTTTTTGCCTGGAAGTAATACGCTCTTCCACACACTGAATCGCATGAGAGTAGGATTCAAAAGGAATTACCTCGACCCCCAGAATGGATATCGGGTCGGGCATAGAGGCTAAGGTCATTTTTCTCCTCCGTCAAATCGTTTGAAATTCCGGATTTTCCTGATGGGCGGCCTCGGCGCTTGATACCATCGATACGGCTGATGACTTCCATGGCCGCCTGCAGGCGATAATTGTATAATTCCGGTTCAGGTCCTGCGGATTTTTCGGAATCCTGGCCGGACTTTGTTCATCGATCATCCGACTGAACAAGGCCACCCGCCGGCCCGCTGTTTCCAGCGACCCGTTGACATGCACGGCAAATTCCATTCGCAGAGGAGCCCCCTGCCGACGGTCGTGAACCGGCACCGTCAGATGAATCGTCTCATGCCGTGTCAGTTCCTGGTTCGTACAATGCCAGATGAGCATGTTGGGCGAGCCGTTGCGATTAACTACCGGAAGCGCCAGCCAGACGAATTCCATTTGCATCGCAGCGTCGCAGATCACCTTCCACCATGTCACAAAATCTTTCGCTTCCCGCAAACGAAGAATGGTAAAGTCAAAAACACGCTGATCTTCCTTTGCCTGACGGGCGATTGATCTATTCCGCTGAATGGCGGCGATACTTTCCGACAATTGCACCGCCCCCACCATCTTGAAGATCATCAAAAGCATCAGCAGCACACAGCCGAAAACGATAATTGTGCCCATGTCCCTTGTGAACATCATGAATAAACCCAAGCCTGCCGCCACCAGAGTCACCAGATACATCAGGATGACCACATGACGATGGCGCAACCCCATATCCAGCAAACGATGGTGGATATGACTTCGATCGGGGGAAAAAATAGACCGACGATCCAGCACGCGCCGAATAATGCTGAAGAACGTGTCGAAGATCGGAACACCCATCGCCACCGTGGGAAGCGCCAGCCCCACGATTGTGGAAGCCTTGGTGGCACAAAGAATACTCGAAGCAGCCAGGATGAAACCCAGAAACATCGTCCCGCAGTCGCCCATGAAAATCCTGGCTGGATTAAAATTGAAAAATAGAAATCCGGTCAGGCTGCCCAACAGAGCCAGCATCATTACCGCCATGACACTTTGGCCGGTATAAATGGCAAAGATCGCAATCACTCCGCAGGTCACCGCCGCGATACCCGCCGCCAGGCCGTCCAGACCGTCAATGAGATTCACTGCATTGGTCACCCCCACAATCCAGAATACGGTCAGGGGCCACGCCAGCCAACCGAGGCTCACTACAATCTGATTCGTCAACGCTATCTCATCGATCCGAATCCCGAACGCACAAACCACGACCGCAGCGAAAATCTGGGCCAGTAGTTTATATCGAACCCGTAAATCCCAGACATCGTCGATCAGGCCGACGAAAAACATAAACAGTCCCGCCGACAGCAGGACGACGACCCGTAATTCCATTTTTCGAAAAGCTGCACCAAAATAATTGTCCAGAAGCAGCACCAGCACAATCATGCTGAGCATGCCAAACATAATCGCAGCCCCACCGATTCGCGGAATGGCGGCGGCATGAATCTTCCGAACGCCGGGCATGTCCATGATATTCAAGACCCGGGCCACATGAACCACGATCGGTGTACATAACACCGCTAGCCCTGCTGCTCCCAGATAGACCAGAGCATACGTACTCATTTCTCCCCTCCTCGATTCCCCCTAGCAATACTATTTCAGCCAATCGACGCACTTTCAGCTCGATAAAAAGTCGATCGGCTCGAGCAGGTCGACCATGGCTCCCCTCTGGCTCGAGCGCTTCGACTGTGCTCGCAACTTCATGCGTTGGACGACGCGGCGCTTGCTGAAGCCGTGGTCGAAGTGTTGCCTGAGTTATGTGACGTTCCACCAGCCCACTTGTCGCTGCTTGGAGCCTTGCTTGCCAATGTGGCTGGCTCGACGCACCTC
>CAYMXC010000027.1:7283-14594 GCA_964394135.1 uncultured Phycisphaerae bacterium | reverse complement strand
AACCTGTGACCTCCGGGTTATGAGCCCGACGAGCTACCAACTGCTCTACCCCGCAATATTTACTTGCGAGTACATACCTTATCCTTCTATTGATCCAATGTCAAGCGACAAGTGATATAAATTCTTTATGGGATCAAATATTTACGAAGGTTAAGGGTATTAATTATTTTATCGGCTCGCAATGAAAATTCCGACTTCAACCTTGACAGTTTTTTCGGGGACTTGTATATTTCATACACACGGTTGCACGTTTGGCAGGCAGGGGGTGCAATCTTATTCCGATGGGGGTAATCAGAAGGGTAACGGTGGCTTGATCTTGTTGCTTTCTCCACGTATTTACCTGAATCCCCCTTGAATAGGCTTTTTGAGACGAGGCAGAAAGTTTTTTCTACTCATGGATGGGGGAACAATGAATAAACACGTCTTGTTAACAGGAGGAGCCGGGTTCATCGGCTCTCATCTTGCCGATGAGCTGTTGAGCAGGGGGTACCGAGTTCGAATTTTGGACAATCTGTCCGAACAGGTTCACGGTCCGGGATGCAAGTGTCCGGATTATTTGAATCCGGAGGCGGAGTTGATCGTTGGTGACGTACGTGATCCTCAGACGGTGCGAAAAGCCGTAGCGGGTGTTCACGCGGTCGTTCATTTGGCGGCCTGCGTCGGTGTCGGTCAGAGCATGTATCAAATTGAAAAATATACCTGTACCAACAACCTCGGTACCGCTGTTTTATTGGAAAGTCTGATCGAACGTCCCGTGGAGCGACTGGTGGTTGCTTCGAGTATGAGCGTTTATGGCGAAGGGTTGTACCGTGATTCGGAAGGCCGTCTTTATAACGACACGGATCGATCCGTCCATCAGCTAAAGGAAGGATTTTGGGAAATATGCCGGAAGGACGGTATGCCGCTGACGCCCGTTCCCACGCCGGAGACCAAGACGCCGGTTTTGGCCTCGATTTATGCGCTGTCGAAGTACGATCAGGAACAAATGTGTCTGTTGACCGGACGAGCGTATAACATTCCGACGGTTGCGCTTCGACTCTTCAATGTGTTTGGTCCAAGACAGTCGCTTACAAATCCCTATACCGGGGTTCTCGCTATTTTTGCCGCTCGACTTTTAAATGACAATCCGCCCCTTATCTTTGAGGACGGACTTCAGCAACGTGATTTCGTGAGCGTATACGATGTGGCCCGGGCCTTTCGTCTTGCGCTGGAAGTTCCCGAGGCTGCTGGACAGGTCTTTAATATCGGAAGCGGACGATGCCGCACGATTCTTAATGTCGCGGAACAAATGATCCGTATTCTCGGAAAAGGACATCTCCAACCGATGGTTACCGGGAAATATCGAATCGGGGATATACGACATTGTTTTGCGGACACCCATCGTGCTCTGAGCGTATTGGGATATCGGCCGACCGTGGACCTGGAACAAGGTTTATCGGAGTTGTCGACGTGGCTGGAAGGTCAAATGGCCACGCTTCGAGCCTCTAACGCCGCGGGATCGATTTGCTGAGGCACCGATCATTCTTTTAAAGGAGTCGAAGAACGATCTATGAAGATACTACTGACGACAGATAACATCGGAGGTGTCTGGACATACTGTCTGGAGTTGGCGTCTGCGCTTGGAGCCAAAAATGTTGAAGTGGCTCTGGCGACCATGGGGACACCTTTAACTAAAAAGCAATGTGAGGAAGTGCGGAAAATCCCTTATCTGACAGTTCATGAGAGCAGTTATAAGCTCGAGTGGATGGAAGATCCCTGGGATGACGTCGATCGGGCGGGGCAGTGGTTGCTTCGTCTCGAAGAAGAAATTCATCCGGACATCATTCATCTTAATAGTTACGTTCATGCCTCGCTTCCCTGGAGCACCCCCACGCTGGTGGTTGGGCATTCGTGCGTCCTATCCTGGTTGCTGGCGGTTAAAAATGAAATCGCGCCCCCGTCGTGGGATCGGTATCGAGACCGCGTGACGCGCGGATTGCGATCTGCGGATTACGTTGTGGCGCCGACTCGGGCGATGATGAATTTCTTAAATCAGTTCTATGGTCCTCTGACCAATACCAGTGTCATTTTAAACGGACGAGATTCAAGTTTATTTCGTCCTAAACGAAAAGAGCCGTTCGTCTTTAGCGCCGGCCGATTATGGGATGAAGCGAAAAATATCTCGACGCTGGATATCGCCGCCGAACGATTGCCCTGGCCCGTTTATGTTGCCGGCGACGCGCAGCATCCATGCGGTCAGACGGTTGAACACCATCATATCCGTTTTGTCGGACGATTTTCTCCTCCGCAAATCGCCGATTGGTTTGGACGGGCTTCGATTTTCGCGCTGCCGGCGAGGTATGAGCCGTTTGGGTTGTCCATTCTTGAAGCGGCGTTTTCCGGCTGTGCATTGGTTCTGGGGGATATTCCCAGTTTAAGAGAAATATGGAACGATTCTGCCTTGTTTGTTCCTCCCAACGATGTTGATGCGTTGCACTGGGCGATCAAGATGCTGGTCCGTGACGATATCTGCCGGCGTATTTATTCCGACCGTGCTTATATCCGCGCTCGTGATTTTTCCCCTCATCGTATGGCTATGGAATACCTTAATCTCTATCAAAAACTTATCGCTCAAAGCCATTTTCACGAAGTTCAAACGATTTAGATCGTAAAAGAGGAATTATGCGATTGCCCGACAAAGCAGCGAGATTTGGATGAGGTCAAACCTGAGGTGGATTTTCCGGCGAGTAAAGAATCCAGTTTGACCATCGTGCCGAGCAATTGGAGAAATTACTTGGAACAACCGGAATTTTACAGGAAAGAAAAGAATGTCTAAAAACAATCCCTTAGAAATCGTCCTCGCCGGTTTGTCCATCACGTCCTCCTGGGGAAACGGACATGCCACCACCTATCGAAGCCTGGTTCGCGAGCTCGCAGCTCGGGGGCATCGTATCCTGTTCCTGGAACGCGATGTTCCCTGGTACGCTCAAAATCGAGACCTTCCAAATCCGCCTTATGGAAGATTGGGGCTGTATCAAGACTTGAACGACCTGAAAAACCGATTCCATTCCGAAGTTCGTGATGCGGATTTTGTCATGGTCGGCTCCTATGTCCCTAAAGGGGTCGACGTGGGTCGATGGATCACAAAAACCGCCCGCGGAGTCACCGCATTTTATGATATTGATACGCCGGTAACATTGGCCAAATTGAAGAATCACGATGATGAGTATCTTAGCGCGGATCTGATTCCTTTTTATGATCTTTATTTGTCGTTCACTGGTGGACCGGCGCTGGAAACGCTTGAAAAAGTATATCAGTCCCCCCTCGCTAAACCGCTGTACTGCTCTGTCGACACCAATCTATATTATCCGGAACGGATAGAAAAAAAATGGGACTTGGGGTACATGGGGACTTATAGCGACGACCGTCAGCCGGTACTTTACCTAATGCTGGAATCGGCGAAACGGTGGCCTGAAGGGAAATTTGTGGTTGTCGGACCGCAATATCCTTATAAGATCTGCTGGCCTGTAAATGTGGAACGCAAAGACCATCTTCCGCCTTCGGAACATCGACAGTTTTACAACCAGCAACGATTTACGCTTAATGTAACCCGCGCGGAAATGGTTCGAGCGGGATATTCCCCCAGTGTCAGACTTTTTGAAGCCGCCGCATGCGCCACACCCATCATTTCCGATTATTGGGAAGGGCTGGAAACGATTTTCGATCTGGGCGGAGAAATTCTGATCTCGCACGGACCTCAGGATACGCTTCAATACCTGCAGGAGATTTCCGAACAGGAGCGAGAGACCATCGGCCATAAAGCGAGGCAGCGAATTTTGGCGGAACATACCGCCAGTCACCGTGCCAGACAATTGGAAGACTATATTCGCCAACTTAGAAAAGAGCCTCTGGTTGTGGAATGTAAAGAATAAGCGATATAGAACGCTACAGGTGGTTGGGCGCAAAAAATTGATGAACTGGGTCCTTAATCAAGCCTGCATTTTAGCCATGCCGCGTTCCTGCGGCCGGTTTTCTTCATAAAAACCACACAAATACTTATATTATATTGGGATTTGTGTTATTTTTTTTTCTTTGTAATCCTTGACACGATACAAGAATGTCGGTAATATGTCCATCTTTGTCCAGTTAAAGTAGATAATAGTAAGGAATGAGCGAGATATGCAATTAGGTGTCCGAGATGTCGCTAAATTGTTGAACGTGAATGAGAAGACTATCTATCGCTGGATCAAGCAGCAGATCGTTCCGGTTTACCGGATCAATGAGCAGTACCGATTCAATCGGTCTGAACTGTTGGATTGGGCAACTTCTCGTCGAATTCAAATTTCTCCTGAGATTTTTCAAGAGGCGGAGCAAAGCAAAATGCCTTTGCCCAGCCTGACGGAGGCCTTGAAAGCAGGAGGGATTTCGTACCGGATCGGAGGTAATGACAAGCCTTCCGTGCTCCGCTCTATTGTCGACGTCCTGAATCTGCCGGAAGAGGTGGATCGCGAGTTTCTCTACCAGGTGCTGATGGCACGTGAGACACTTGGGTCGACAGGTATCGGTGAGGGAATTGCCATTCCTCACGTCCGGAACCCCGTGGTCCTGCATGTCTCCAAGCCCAGTATGACCCTGTGCTTTCTGGATCATCCGATTGATTTTGGAGCCATCGACGGTCAGCCGGTCGGTATTTTCTTTACCCTTATCAGTCCGATCGTTCGGGCACATCTGCATATGTTATCCCGTCTATGCTATGTCTTGCAAAATAAAGACTTTAAGGCGGCACTTAAGCGTCAGGCTCCGCGTGAAGAGTTGGTGCGAGAATTGATGAATGCTGAAGCCACCATACCGATTTCAAACAATAACTCCGATGATGCTAAGCCTGAGTGACATGGATAACTTACGGCAAACCAAAACCAGAAGGAAAGAATGTATTAGTGGCTCTTAATTTTGTCATAATAGCTATTCTTTTTGCGGCGATCAGTGGATGGCCAGGGGTTTTTCTGTCTCGAAAGTCGGCTTGGGGTCAGCGGATAGCCGCTGTGTTGATGATTGTGAGTGCAGTCCTGGGGTTGGCTGGTGCGTGGTTAGGTTGGACCATGGATTCATCCGGAACGATGAATTTTCCCTGGCCTTCGGTGGGTAATTCCCTTAATGGTCTGGATGCATTAAGCGCGTTTTTTCTTGTTCCTGTCCTTCTGATGGGCGGGCTTGGTTCAATTTACGGTCTTCAGTACTGGCCTCAATGCCAATATATCGGAAACGGCAGAAAACTGAGATTGTTCTGGGGATTATTGATCGCCGGGATGGCGCTGCTGATCATCAGTAAACACGCCATGGCATTTTTACTGGGATGGGAAGTCATGGCCTTGTCGGCTTTTTTCCTGGTTTCGACCGAAGACCATCGTGAGCAGTGTCGCCAGGCGGGCTGGCTTTACTTTGTTGCAACGCATATCGGTACCTTGACGCTGTTTGCCTTATTTGCCCTTTGGCGCTCGGCGACGGGATCTTACGCGTTAGTTCCGGTCGCCAGTGAATCGATCAGCTTGGGAACATTAAATACCCTTTTTTTTCTGGCCCTTCTTGGGTTCGGCATCAAAGCCGGCGCCATGCCGCTGCATTTCTGGTTGCCCGGCGCACACGCCAACGCGCCCAGCCATGTGTCGGCGATCCTTTCCGGCGTTGTGCTCAAGATGGGGATCTATGGATTAGTGCGATTTCTGTCGTTGCTGCCCGATCCTCCCCTCGCCTGGGGCGGGCTTATTCTTCTGATGGGCGCAGTCAGCGGTCTGCTGGGCGTTGTGTTTGCCATCGGTCAGCACGATTTAAAACGGCTGCTTGCCTATCACAGTGTTGAAAATATCGGTATCATTCTGATAGGTTTGGGATTGGCCATGCTGGGTCGCTCGGTCAACCAACCGGTTTGGATCGTGTTGGGACTCGCCGGTTGTCTGCTGCATACATGGAATCACAGTTTGTTCAAGTCGCTGCTATTTTTAAGTGCCGGCTCGGTCGTCCATAGTACACACACGCGGCAGATCGACCACCTCGGCGGATTGGCCAAAACCATGCCGTGGACCGCAGCGATGTTTGTCGTAGGCGCGGTCGCAATTTGCGGCCTGCCTCCGCTGAACGGATTTGTCAGCGAATTATTTGTTTATCTGGGCCTGCTCGATACCATGACCACCCAAAAAACGATGGGAATGGCGGCGGTACTGGTCGTTCCGGTCCTGGCCACGATCGGAGCTCTTGCGGTGGCTTGTTTTGTGAAGGTATATGGAGCGGTATTTTTAGGAGCTCCGCGTACGGCGACCGCAAGTCACGCCCATGAATCGCCGCTGACCATGCGAATTCCGATGTTGATTCTGGCTGCCGGCTGTGCGGTGATTGGATTGGCACCCGGACTGCTAACCCCCATTCTCAATAAGGCGATTGCCAGCTGGATTCCTGGAGCATCCGCGCTTCCAAGTCTCCGTACTCTGGCTCCGCTGAATACAATAAGTGTAATATCGGTGTTGCTGTTTGCTCTGATTGGCGTCGTGGCGACGGGTCTGCGGATTCGAAGAACTCTTTCCCCGTCCGTTGGAACCTGGGATTGCGGCTATGCCCGTCCGACCAACCGAATTCAGTACACCGCCTCTTCGTTTGCCCAAATGATTGTTGCGATGTTCCGTTGGGTGCTTCGTCCGCGAATGCATCGGCCTCACATCACCAGGCTGTTTCCAAAACCGACCCAGATGCACAGTCACGTCGATGACCTCGTGCTGGATCGAGGGATCATGCCGATGAGCCGAAACGTGGAACGATGGTTCAACTGGTTTCATCGATTCCAGCAGGGAATAACACAACACTACTTGCTCTACATCTTGGTTATTGTGATCCTGATGATGAGTACGATGATACCTTTTAAGGAGTTTTTGACACGGTTGTTCGTGCGGTGATGCAGAGCGTTTAATGCGAATACAGACGAACGGACCTTCGGAAGGATTTTGGTTATTATGCTGAGTGTTTGGATGATACTTACGGCCATGGCCGTACTTGCATTTAGTGGTTTGCCGGCTTGTTTTCTTTCATCGCGAACGGTGGGGGGGCAACGAATGGCATCGGCGCTTATGTTGATCGGTAGTCTATTGGGATTGAGCGGTGTTGCGGTGTCGCTCGCCGGATCGAGCTCGCCCACGTTGTCTTTACCCTGGTTCTTGCCGTTCGGTGAGTTTCGTATCGCCGTCGACTCGATCAGCGTTCTTTTTCTGGTTCCGGTATTTGTGGTTCCGGCCCTCGGTTCGATTTACGGACTGAGTTACTGGAAACAGTCGGAACATCCCGAAAACG
>CAYMXC010000027.1:0-7183 GCA_964394135.1 uncultured Phycisphaerae bacterium | reverse complement strand
CTCGGTTCGATTTACGGACTGAGTTACTGGAAACAGTCGGAACATCCCGAAAACGGCCGACGACTTGGGCTTTTCTATGGGTTGCTTGCGGGATCCATGGCCTTGGTGGTGATCGCGAGGGATGGAGTGCTTTTTCTGATCGCCTGGGAAGCGATGGCGATGGCCGCTTACTTTGCGGCGACGGCTGAGGATGACAACCCCGAGGTTCGCCGGGCGGGTTGGGTCTATTTGGTCGCTACTCACGTCGGTACGCTGTGTCTGATCGCCACGTTCGTCCTTTGGCGTCACGCGACAGATTCCTTCGCATTACAACCGGTGCAGAAAATCTCCACGGAGCTTGCGGGAGTTATTTTCGTGTTGGCCGTAATTGGTTTTGGATTCAAGGCGGGAATGATGCCTTTGCATATCTGGTTGCCTGGCGCTCACGCCAACGCGCCAAGCCACGTGTCGGCGGTCATGTCGGGCGTGATGCTCAAGATGGGAATCTACGGTATCGTTCGAATGACCGCACTGCTTCCTGTGACATCGATGTGGTGGGGATATACGCTCCTGACTTTGGGAATTATCACCGGTGTAGCCGGAATTGCCTTTGCCATCGGACAAAACGACCTTAAACGCCTGCTGGCATACAGCAGTATCGAAAATATCGGGATTATTGTGATCGGATTAGGCTTGGCTTTGCTCGGCCGATCGCAAAATCGACCGGAATGGGTCCTGCTGGGACTTGGCGGAGCGTTGCTTCATATGTGGAATCACAGCCTGTTCAAATCTTTGCTGTTTTTTAATGCCGGCGCCGTCATTCATGCTTCGCATACCCGAAATATTGACCAAATGGGTGGTCTGGCGAAACAAATGCCTCGGGCCATGTTTCTTTTTGTCATAGGAGCGGTCGCCATTTGTGCTTTACCGCCTTTTAACGGGTTCGTCAGCGAATGGCTGCTTTACAACGGACTGTTCCGCACCCTCAGTTTTGGTAAAGAGGTGGGAATTTCTGTTGCGGCCATATCGGCGGTAGCGCTGGCTATGATTGGTGCCTTGGCGGTCGCGTGTTTCGTCAAATTATTTGGTACGGTGTTCCTTGGGCTTCCGCGCCGACAAGCCGACAAGCAGCCGCACGATCCGCCGGTAAGTATGATCATCCCGATGGTCGTAATAGCCGCAGGCTGCATTGGTATTGGACTTTTCCCGATGGTTGCGACAGGATTACTCGACAAGGCCGCCAGATTGTGGGGAGCATTACCCAATCCGGCGGTTTCTATAACAACCATGGCGTCACTGGAATCGATCTCAAAAATGGGACTGGCGTTTGTCGGACTTCTTGGAGTGATTGTTTTGGGATTGAAAATGCTGCCCCGAGTTAATGTCGTCGGCAGAGTCGGTACCTGGGACTGTGGTTATGTTCAGCCGACGGCGCGGATTCAGTATACCGGTTCCTCGTTTGGTCAAACCCTTGTTCATCTATTTAAATTCATTCTCTGGCCAAAAATGCATCGTCCGGCGATCCGGAGCATTTTCCCGCGATTTGCGCACTTTAAAAATGTTGTTCCCGACACGATTCTCGATCGGTTAGTGTTGCCTGTGTTCAACACGTCAGGCAAATATTTGCCATCGCTTCGAATCCTGCAGCAGGGACAGACGCACTTGTATGTGCTTTATATTCTGGTCATCGTGATCATTTTACTGATTTGTGGTTCTATCGGAGTTTAACCATGACTGATTATATAATTCATCTGGCTCTTTTGATCATTATGCCGCCCCTGTTGCTGGGCGTGATCAATAAGACAAAAGCCTGGTTCGCCGGGCGAAACGGTCCGCCCGTACTTCAGACCTACTATGATATTTTAAAATTAGTGCGCAAGGGCATGGTCATCAGCACGACGACGACCTGGATCTTTCTGGCAGGGCCGGTTGTTACGCTGGCCACCGTGGTCCTAGCGGGCATGCTTGTTCCTCTGGGTGCTTTTAATTCGCCGATCGCTTTCACCGGCGACTTGATCCTTTTTGCCTATCTCTTCGGACTGGCGAGATTTTTCACGACGGCGGCGGCCTTGGATACCGGATCCTCTTTTGAGGGAATGGGTGCAGCTCGCGAAGTCACTTTCGCCTGCCTTTCCGAGCCGGCGCTATTCTTTGTCTTTCTCGTGCTGGCCAAAGTATCGGGTTCGCTGACATTAAACAATATGCTGCATGGACCCACGGGCGGATTTACGGCGGTGATGGCTGCGCCGCTGGTTCTGGTGGCGATAGGCTTGTTTATTGTGTTGCTGGCTGAGACCTGCCGAATTCCCGTGGATGATCCGAACACCCACCTGGAGCTGACGATGATCCACGAGGTCATGGTTCTCGATCATAGCGGTCCATTGTTCGGTGTAATCCTCTACGCTGCCGCGATCAAGATGTTCGTTATCGGCTCGGTGCTGCTGCATGTGGTTTGTCCGTTTCGGATGACGCCGGCGTGGTTGAATTGGCCGATCTTTATTTTAGAAATGCTGGGGCTGGCGGTGGTGATCGGTGTCGTCGAATCCATCATGGCCCGACTCCGAATGCGACAGGTGTCTTATTTACTGATCGCCGCGCTGCTCTTTTGCGGGTTCGGATTTATTCTTTTGGTGAGGTATAACTTATGACCAACCTGCTCAATGCTCTTCTTGTAAGTATTTTGATGCTGAACTTGTTCGCCCTGGGTACCAGCCGAATCAATGCGGTTATTCGCACCGTGGCCACACAAGGCGTTTTGCTGGGTTTTATCCCGCTGCTGGTGCATAATCATTTAACGATTCCGGTGTCGCTGATGGTTATCGCGGCGATTGTCATTAAGGGTATCGTCATTCCTTCCATTATGGTTCGAGCGCTACGCGACGCCAAGATCAAACGCGAGGTCGAGCCGTTGATCGGACTGCTGCCGTCAATTATTCTTGGCGCAATGGCGACCGCTTTCTCGCTGCTGTTCGCCGGCCAGCTTCCTTTGGCCAGTCAGCATTACGGAACGTTGCTTGTCCCCACGGCCATTTCGACGGTTTTCGTTGGATTTATCCTTCTGGTTTCCCGCTATAAGGCGATCAGCCAGGTCATTGGGTATCTCGTTCTGGAAAATGGGATTTTTATTTTCAGTATGTTACTCGTCGAAGCGATGCCGCTCATTGTTGAGATGGGCGTGATGTTGGACTTGTTCGTTGGTATCTTCGTGACGTGTATTATTATCAATCATATCAACCAGGCGTTTTCCTCGATGGATACTCGCCGGCTGGTTTCACTTAAGGAAGAATAGTTATGGCATTTGTAATGATTTTATTTCCCCTGGTTATGGCCGCTATCGCAGCGGCGGTTCCGTCGAACCGTCTGCGGCCGTGGCTGCTGCCTCTGACGGCGGTCGCATATACGATTATTACTATATTCGTGTTGATGCGGCCTGATTTGATGGTGACTTCCCGATGGCTGGTGTTGGACCCGCCTGCACGAATCGTACTCCTGGTGGTCAGCACGTTGTTTCTCTTTTGTTCGTTCTACGCTGTCGGATATCTCAAGCATCGGCAGGAACGAACCAACCGCGTGTTCTGCGCCTGCCTGCTTGGCTTTTTAGGGATTATGAGTATCGTGACCTGGTCGCATCATCTGGGTTTGATGTGGGTGGCGATTGAAGCTACAACCCTGGTCACCGCACCGTTGATTTATTTCAACCGAACTCAACGCAGTATCGAGGCCACTTGGAAATATTTAATGGTCGGCTCGGTCGGTATCGCCTTGGCGCTGCTGGGAACATTTTTTCTCGCCTATTCTTCCCTGCAGGTCGGCCTGGAGTCCACCTTGACCTTTGAATCAATCCTGAAACACGCCCCGCAATTATCGAAACCCTGGCTGCACGCGGCATTTATTCTTCTGCTGGTGGGATATGGTACCAAGATGGGTCTGGCCCCGATGCATACCTGGAAACCGGAAGTCTATGGCGAAGTGCCGGGCGTGATTGGGGCGATTTTTGCCGGCGGAGTGACTAGTTGTGCCTTTCTTGCGGTCTTGCGTATTTATCAGATTTGTCTGGCGGCGGATGAAACTGTTTATATGACGCGGCTGCTGCTGTTTATGGGTTTATTTTCCATGGCGGTGGCCGGTATGTGTATGGTCGGTCAGCGAGACTTCAAACGGATGCGCACTTATTCCAGTGTCGAGCATATGGGGATCCTGATTCTTGGACTTGGTATCGGAGGACCCGCGCTGTTCGGAACTTTGCTCCATGTCCTGACCAATGGTCTGACCAAGGGCGTTCTTTTTCTTTCCGCCGGAAACATTCATCGTGCTTACGGAAGCAAAAACACGGATATCGTTCGTGGGGCGATTCGCCAATTGCCTTTGTCCGGTTCGCTCTTTCTCGCCGGGTTTATAGCTATTACCGGTTCACCGCCTTTTGGTCCGTTCATCAGCGAATTTTCTATTCTGAACGGAGCTTTCGATACCGGACGATACATCACGGCGGGGCTGTTCCTCTTTTTGTTGTTGGTGGTTTTTATCGGTATGGGAGTGACGGTGCTGAAAGTGGTTCAAGGCGTCGCCCCTTCGGATGTTCGTAACGCGCCGTTTCGCGATAGTCTGCTTACCGCTGCACCCATGGTCATCCTCATGGGCCTTGTCTTGCTTCTGGGACTTTATATCCCCGCTCCATTGGGCGCCATGCTCAAAGATGCAACCAATTTTCTGGAGGGTCGTCCGTGATTAAAAAAAATCCCTATTTTGCGACGTTAACAAACGGCCGAGCCGGTTCGTTGGATATGATCCCGACGCTTCCGCTGGATGGATTTCAGCAAGCCGTTCTCAATGGCGTGGCGGCGGGTCAAAGAGTGACGGCGATGTTCGGTGATACCGCCGATCGATCAAATGTCACGCTGATATACGTTGTCATGGCTGATGATGAACAGAATCAGCTTTACGTCGGACGAACTCAGGTCGAGGGCGATCGGTTCCCTTCGTTGACGCCTCGCTGCCCGCAAGTTCACATGTTCGAACGGGAAATCGCAGAGCAATTCGGGTTGAAACCGATCAATCATCCCTGGCTCAAGCCGGTGCGATTCCACCGATCAAAAAATGGACTTGATGCCTGGGATAGACCTTCAAACTGTGCCATTCATCCGGGCGTAAGCGATTTCTTCTGCGTCGAGGGTGATGAAATTCATGAAGTGGGTGTCGGTCCGGTGCATGCCGGTATTATTGAACCTGGCCACTTCCGGTTTCAGTGTCATGGCGAAAAAGTATATCACCTGGAGATCGCTCTTGGATATCAGCACCGAGGCGTGGAACAGGCTTTGATTGGAGGACCGCACAAAAGGGGAATTTATTACGCCGAAACCGTTGCGGGAGATTCGACCGTCGCCCACGCCACCGCATATTGCCAATTGATCGAGGCGTTTACTCAATGCCAGACGACCGCACGAGCCCAGGTGTTGCGAGGTATCGCCCTGGAACTCGAAAGACTGGCCAATCACGTTGGCGACCTCGGCGCGATCGCCGGCGATGTGGGATTCCTGCCGACATCCAGCTACTGCGGTCGGATTCGAGGCGATTTTCTCAATATCACGGCTCTGCTCTGTGGAAGCCGATTCGGTCGCGGTATGGTCAGACCGGGCGGTGTGGGTTTTAATATTGACGAGGCGATGACTGCTGAGCTGCTGCGACGGCTTGATGCGGCTGAGCGGGATACGACCAACGCCATCAACCTTCTTTGGGACTCGCCTTCCGTGATGGCTCGACTTGAAGAAACCGGACCGCTTCCCAAAAATGTCGCCATTGAGCTTGGAATCGTAGGTCCCGCGGCCCGCGCTTCAGGCGTGGAACGGGACATTCGGCAGGATCAACCTTCCGGTATCTATCGTTTTTCCCATATTCCGGTTTCTACTTATGATTCCGGCGATGTTTTTGCTCGCGCTTTTGTTCGCTGGCTTGAAATCCAGCAATCGATCGACTTTATTCGTGAGCAAGTAGGGGCCATTCCTACCGGAATCGCCCGGATGCCGCTGCGGTCACTCATGCCGAACGGTTTCGCCGTGACGCTGAATGAAGGTTGGCGTGGAGAAGTTTGCCATATTGCAATGACCAACGAACAGGGTCGGTTTTCTCGATATAAGATTGTGGATCCTTCATTCCATAACTGGACGGCGCTGGCTTATGTTCTCCGCAATCAGGAAATTTCAGATTTTCCGCTGTGTAATAAGAGTTTTAATTTGTCCTACTGCGGAAATGACCTGTGATCTTAAAAAATTGATTTTTTCCAATATTAGAACGTTGATGAGGAATATAAAATGCTGAAAATAATTCTGGCTCGGTTGAAGCAGGGTCACCGGACGATGAAATACCCGGACGGACCTCCGCCGGAATTGCCCGAACGATTTCGTGGCCGACCGATAGTCAATGCTGCCTTATGTCCCGCCGGTTGCCGCGATTGCGCCGAGGCTTGTCCGACCGGGGCGATCGATTTGACTGCAAATATCCAAATCGATATCGGTAAATGTCTTTTTTGCGCCGATTGCGTCAACGCCTGTCCCAAACAGGCCATTAGTTGCTCCAAGGATTATCGGCTTGCAGTTCGTCACCGACAGGATCTGATTACCATGGCGGATCAAGAACTGAAACTGGCGGAACAGATGGGCGCCGAACTGAAAAAATTGTTTGGCCGATCGTTAAAGCTTCGTGAGGTTAGTGCCGGTGGTTGCAATGCCTGTGAAGCCGATACGAATGTACTCGGTACCCTAGTCTGGGATCTCGGACGATTCGGAATCCAGTTTGTCGCCTCCCCACGACACGCCGACGGCATACTGATCACCGGGCCTGTCAGCGCGAACATGCAGCTGGCGCTGAAAAAAACATATGATGCCGTACCGGACCCCAAAATCGTCATTGCCGTCGGGACGTGTGCGATCTCCGGCGGTCCTTATATCGATCATGAACAGGTTAAAAATGGAGCCGGGGCGGTTGTGCCCGTGGATCTTTATATTCCAGGTTGTCCGCCGCATCCCCTGACGATTCTGGACGGACTTTTACGATTTATAGGAAGAGTAAAAAATTAAAACGATTAGCGGACATGAAAAAAAGCCCATCGGAAAACATTCTGCTTCCGACGGGCTTTTTTATTATTCACTTTTTTCACAAATCGATCAATAACAATACTTGGTATGAACCACAACCTTGGTCCCATGGGGGG
>CAYMXC010000026.1:0-14650 GCA_964394135.1 uncultured Phycisphaerae bacterium | reverse complement strand
CTGATGTTTCATTGAAGAAAATTTGATCGAACCACTATATCCCGAAGTCGCTATGATCAAAAAAACAAAATAACTGCAAAGCCGGTCAGACCCCCTGACCTTGCCGCCGGAAACAAATATAGCATCCAGAGATCAGAAGAGGAATAACCGCAGGTTCCGGCACGCAAATCGATCCTCTGCAGGAACTGGTGTTGTAATTCTTGGCGAGAAGAGCCAAATCATCGACCAGAACAGCGCCATCAAAAGTGAAATCGCCTTGCTGCCAGGTGGTACCGGAAGTTTTCCCGTAATGGGTGGATAAAATTGCCAGATCGAGGATATCGACGTATCCGTCATTATTGGCATCGCCGGGAATAGGAACAAATTGATGTATCCAACCGGCATAAGAGCTCACTTGAATGTCTCGTCCGATATCGCCGTAGTCAGGCCAGCGACCGTTGCTATTAGCGTCGGTCAGGCCGACATGAATCCCTGCCACTACCAGCGTGCCATTCTTGTCGATAAACGTCGGTCCGCCGGAATCGCCCAATGCGAAAATTACCTCCTTGCTGATCCCAAGCGTTCCGTTAGTCCCGGTGTTTTGCGGAGAATCAAAATCAAATTGAAGCAGCATGGCGGAATAACTTGCGATACAGTCAATCCGATTGTATCCGTATCGAAGCACTCCACGCGGAAAGTGTGAATCGCCGCCTGCTCCGACACTGCTGCCGGTGCCGCTCATTCCATAACCGGCCAGAATACCAGTTTTGCCGACTTCATTCCCATCACAGTTGATTTCATATCCGCGAAGACCGACATAATCGGTCAAATTAATTACCGCCAGATCGACCGTCGGATGAAAAACGATTCCCGAACTGTCCCATTGATAGCTGTGATATCCATCCGCCAACGACAGAGAGAATGTTCCGCTGGAATATCCTCGAACAGCATGAGCCGCTGTTAGCACCTGCCACGGTCCGATCAGAACCCCGCTCGTGCCGCCTGCACTGCTCAAATATCCGACACCATCGAACAAACTGGGGGAATTCACGACATGATATGACGGATCATCGCTGACTACAATCCCCTCTGCGGACAACATCAAACACAAAACAAGACCGATTCCCCCTCGCCAGGAAAACCCCAATCCATTCCATGATCGCATGAATCAGCCTCTATCAACCATTAAAAAACGCTTTTCTGCCTGGAGCAGGTTTTCATGTTTTAATTGAATCGCAGTCTCGATCGCCTTCGGATCCTTTCCGTGATGCGGTTGAGGAATGACGCAAAATTGCCTGCGACAGATCAAGGTGTATCTCAAGCTGAATAATTTTCCACATGCTACAATCGACCATAATCAAAACCAAGACCATCAAAAAAAAACGATCCGGCATTGGTTTCTTTATGGCGAAAATGCGATTGAATGGCGTTTTTGTGAGTAATTACCATAGGTGTGTAAGGAGTTTGCGATTGCTCGCGATGGTAATCAATGTTCATGGTGGCTGAGAATGAAAAACGTCAATGCCACCATCTGCAGCAGGGTTGCCCCAAGCAGCTTGAGCATCGTCGCCGATGGGCCGCTGATGTCTCCGATATCAGCCAGCCCGACCACAACCCAGAATAAAACTCCCACCACCAGAAGCTGGGCGATTGCCCCGATCAGTTTGGTGTATGAAAAATCCTGATGCAGTGCCATTCGCTGCTGTTGTTTGAGCTGCTGTAAAATCTCTTCCAGCGTGATTTGAATTTTCCCCAGACGCTCGTCCGACAAATTCTTGCTGTTTTCCATGTCTATTTGGTCATCTGTCATCGTTCATTCTCCCAACCCCCCGTCCCTGAATCGTCGTTCGACAATTATTTTAGCCGCTGTCAACAGATTGTCAGCATAAAATTCCGGCTTGACCCCACTTTTCTCATCTTGGCCGATCCGGATTGTCCGAACCCCGCCTGACAAACCCGTACGAACATCGTCCGCCTTGTCGCCCACCATCCATGACTCCGGCAGAAAAATTCCGTGTCGATATGCACCCGTTAAAATCATCCCGGGCGATCCCTTGCGGTTCGAACAATCCTTGCGATATTCCGCCAGCTTGCCTTCCGGGTGATGCGGACAGTACAGATAATCCGTCAGCGTGATTCCTTCCAACTTCAGAATCTCGATGAATCGCTCGTAAACTTCCTGCAATTGCTCCATCGTAATGATACCACGGGCGATGCCCGATTGATTGCTGACCACAATCAGCTTGAAACCCGCCTCCTGCAGCAATCGCAGTCCCTCAGCCGATCCAGGCATAAGTCGAACGTCTTTCGCATCCCGGCAGTATCCCACGTCTTCAATAATCGTACCGTCCCGGTCCAGAAAAACTGCATGCCGCGGCCGAAATGGGTCCATTTCCAATTTTCGACTTTCAAACTCCAACGGTTTTAACTCCCGTTTTGGGGGCACAACGCCGCTTCCATCATTTCACAGACAATGTGATATGCCAGCATGTGTGCCTCTTGAATCCGATTCGTTCGACGGTGCGGCGATCGAAAACACAAGTTGCAAATATCTTTCAGCTTTCCACCGTCCTGGCCCGTAAAACCGATTACAACCATTCCCATTGATCGGGCTGCCTCCACGGCTGACAAAATATTCGGGCTGTTTCCACTGGTTGAAAAAACCCAAAGCACATCGCCAGGCTTGCCCAACGCATTGACCAGCCGCAAAAAAACATCGTTGTAGGAATAATCGTTGCCCACACACGTGAGTACCGAACTGTCGGTCGAAAGGGCGACCGCCGGCAGGGCACGACGATCGTACAAAAATCGGCCGATGAATTCGCCCGCAATGTGCTGAGCGTCCGCTGCCGATCCTCCATTGCCCGCCAGCAGAACTTTTCCCCCGCCTCGCAGCGATTTTACAATCGCATCCGAGATCGATTCGAGAACCTTGCCACCTTCCGCCAACATCTGTCCGATCATGATCTGATGTTCTTCGATATTCGAAATGATCCGATTCACAAATCAGCCCTTTCTATTATGGTCTTGATAATCTTGGTCGTACTGTATTGATGTTCGATCGGCGCCAGTGCCACTTTCCCGCCATAGCTTGATACAAACTCGTGGCCAACCACCCCGTCAACCGTATAATCCTGGCCTTTGACCAGAATATCCGGCCGGACTTCTTTCACAAGATCGATCACCGACGGCTCATCGAAAATCAGAACATAATCCACCGCCTGCAACGCCGCAAGCATGCGAGCACGATCAAGTTCGTTAATCAACGGACGTTTTGGACCTTTGATCGATTGTACAGATTTATCCGAATTCATTCCCACCACCAGAACGTCGCCCTGTTCCCGTGCAAATTCCAGATAGCTGACGTGGCCGGGGTGCAGCAGATCGAAACACCCGTTGGTGAACACGATTCGCTTGCCCGCCTTACGCAAAATCTCGATTTCACGCAGCAACTGCCGACGATCCACAAGTTTGCCTGTGTGCCGCCGGTTCTGTTCCAGAAGTTCGAAAATCAATTGATTCCGAGTGATCGGAACCGCACCGACCTGTTCCACCTCCCACCCGCCGCCTACATTGGCCAAAATCGATGACTCCCGCAGACTCATTCCTTCCGAAATACCCACCGACAACGCTGCCAGAACCACGTCGCCCGCGCCTGTATTGTCAAACACCTCCCTAGGCCTAGTCGGAATATGCTCGTTGCCCTCCGCCGTGGAAATCAATATCCCATCCCGATCAAGTGTCACCACCACAGCCCCGATTCCGTATTCTTTCCGTATCTTCTCGCCAGCGGCGCAAGCGTCCTCGATCGTTTTGATCGCTATTCCGCCGGCAGTCGACGCCTCCATCCGGTTCGGCGTGATTGCATCTACCCCGCGATATCGCTCGTAACTCGTCAGCTTCGACGGATCGACCAGAACGGGAATCTTCCGTTCCCTCGACCGCTTTACAAGCCAATTCAAAAGCCGCCCGTCACCGAACAATCCTTTATTGTAATCTTCCACCGCCACCAGTCGGACTCGTTCCAGTATCGAATCGATTTTCCCCTTCAATTCTTCGATCAGTTCCTCCGAATACGATCGGCCGTCCTCCATGTCCACCCGCAAAAGCTGCTGACGAATCCGATGCTGAGCCAGTCCGATCATCCTCTGCTTGACGGGCGAAACCACTCCCTTGCACGTAAGCATCGACGATGTATCCATACCCAACGCCTGCAGCATCTCCAGTATCGTCGCACCAGCCGAGTCCGATCCTACGATACCCGCACAAAACGTTTTTGCCCCCAGGCCCGCCAGGCTCGCGCCAACCGACCCCGCCCCGCCCAGCCGCTTTTGCTGATCGATTACCCGCAGCACCGGCACAGGCGCCTCAGGACTGATCCGCTCCGTATCGCCGTACAGATATTCGTCCAGCATAAAATCCCCAACCAGCAGAATCGGTTCGCTTCGCCTCTCCTGAAGTTTGGACACCAGTTGACTGATTTCTTTGAACATATCGTTGACTCTTTATATCCCTTCTATCTTCTCACGCGAAAATTGACTCGTAACCTCGCCGATCTTTCGACTCAGCCGTTCTTCATCTTCGACCGAAAGACAAATTTCCACCGACAACGCCAGCAGATTTCCAACTTGTGTTTTCGGATCGATTTTCACCAGATCCTTCAGCGTACACAAAATCGCACTCGCGCCGGATCTCTCAGCCGCCTCGGCCAATTCCACGATCTCCTTATCGGTAAAATCGTGGTGATCGCGATACACACGCGTGCCTGTCAATCGGACTCCAACAGACTTTAACGTTTCGAAAAACGACTCGGGCCGACCAATCCCCGCAAATGCAAACACCTCTTTGCCCGCAAGAAAGTCGATAGCATATGCTTTGCCAGCCGCATCCACGTATCCGTTCGCTCGATGTTCGCATCGAAGAATCGGCACCGGTCCCGCATATTCCCGAATCCGCGAAATAAGAGAATCGATTGTTTTCGCCTCCGCCTGGTCGCATCGTGTCAGAAAAACCATATCCGACCTCCCCAGCCCGGCCATCGGCTCCCGAAGCCGGCCCGCAGGAAGAACTCTTTCCCCACCGAACGGATTGGTCGCGTCCACAAGGCACAAATTCAAATCACGCCCTAATCGACGGTGTTGAAACGCGTCGTCGGCGATGAGCACTTCGACCGACTGTTCCAGTGCGATCCGACCGCCGGCGATTCGATCCGCATTGGCTACGATCGGCACGCCAGGCAAACTCCGCCGAAGCATCAACACCTCGTCCGCCTCCAGGCCTTTCCTGCTGCCGTAGCCGCGAAGAATGATCCCAGGCCGTTTGCCTAGCTCCGATACCATTTTCGCCAGCTTGATCACTGTAGGAGTCTTGCCCGTACCACCAGTCGTCAAATTTCCCACCGATATTACCGGAGAACCCAGCCAATGTGTCTTCAGCCACTGCCGGTCGTACAGATAATTCCGAACGCGCATAACCTGACCATACGCCTTGCCCAGCGGGGAAAGCAAACCGCATCCGCTCAGCTCTTTTGCGCCGGCTAACGACATGGATCCGTTTTCCTGACACTCGAAATCAACACTTTTTTATCTTGCGGATAATCGCATCCGCCATCTGACTCGTCCCTACTGCCGTCGGATCGTCCCGGTCAGGCTTCATGTCATACGTCACCTCTTTGCCTTCCGCGATTACCTCAGCCGTCGCACGTTCGAGTATCTGTGCCTCTTTCATATATCCAAGGTATTCCAGCATCAGCTTGCCCGACAGTATCATCGCCGTCGGATTCACCTTGTTGAGGCCTTTATACTTCGGCGCACTGCCGTGGGTCGCCTCAAACACCGCACCATTTTCGCCAATGTTCGCGCCGGGCGCAACACCAAGCCCGCCCACCAGGCCCGCAGCAAGATCGCTGAGAATGTCACCATATAAATTCGGCAGAACCAACACGTCATAAAGCTCCGGCTTCTGAACCAGCTGCATGCACATGTTGTCCACGATCCGGTCGTCGAACTCGATTGCAGGATACTGTTTCGCCACCTGACGGGAAATCTCAAGCCACAAACCGTCCGAGTGTTTCATGATGTTCGCTTTGTGAACCGACGTCACTTTCTTCCGCCCGTGCTTTTTTGCGTATTCGAAAGCATATCTTACAATCCGAGTCGTACCTTCCACGCTGATCGGCTTGATGCTGATCCCAGCGTTCAGGCCGATCTTTCGGCTGCTGTGTTTATTGAGCCAGTCGATAAGTTCCAGCGTCTCCGCCTTCCCTTTCTCATATTCGATCCCCGCGTAAAGGTCTTCTGTGTTTTCCCTAACGATCACTAGGTCCACGCTGCCGAAATTCGTCCGAACGCCCTTGTAGGTCTTGCACGGCCGAACGCACGCATAAAGGTCCAGACACTGCCGCAAAAATACGTTTACCGACCGGAAACCCGTACCCACAGGCGTCGTGATCGGCGCCTTCAGGGCCACGCGATTCCGTTTGATCGACTCGATCGTTTTCTCAGGCAAAGGCGTCCCTTCGCGTTCCATAACGTCAATCCCCGCCTCCTGAACGTCCCACTCGATCGCCGCCCCAGTCGCTTCGATGCAGCGTCGTGTCGCCTCAGCCAATTCAGGACCTGTCCCGTCTCCTGTTATCAGTGTCACTCTTTTCGTCATTAACTTTTCTCCAGTCTGTATCTTTGCTCTTGTGCCATACCTAATAATTCGTTCTATCTTAACTTGACCCATTACTCCGTTGCAAGTCATTGCCTCACTCTTTATAATGAAAACCGCTTTTTGTTGTGAAACTATTAACACTCCTTCCGGCCCGGCCGGGAACCAGCATGACGGTAAACGAAGCAAACGATAAAACGAAAAACGATCTTCTCGCGTCCAACGGACTTTCCGTGCCGACGCGTCCTGTTTCGCCGGCATGTTTCAAGTGGGAATTTGCAGAGCCTGCTGTTCAAAAGGAACTTCACGTCGATTCGCTCAACTGGGCCGAGCCAGCCACCATCAGCGGAGCAGAATTGATCAAGGAAAACAGCCTCCGGCAGGTCTGGCGGATCAATCTCGCCGGCAGGCAGTATTATGCCAAACTCTATCTCCGCAGCGGCGTCTTCTGGCAGATCAAACGCTATCTTCGAGGCCCAGTATGCATCAAGGAATGGACTGTCGCACGTTTCGCTCTCCTGCGAGGTATCAATTGCATCAATCCCCTTGCCTACGCCGTCTCCTGCAATCCGACCCATCCGGTCGATAGCCTCCTGATCACCGTAGGTATTGCCAACTCTCAACCCCTCACCGATTACTGGCAAAACCTGACTTCCCAAACCTATGCCAATATCGCCAGCCGGATTGCGTTCCTCGAAGATGCCCTGGCAGAATTGCTCGCACGTGCCCATCAGGCCGGACTCGCACATTCCGATCTGCATCCGGGAAATCTTCTTATCGAGCCTAAGCCCGGCGAACCCAGGCCAATCGTCCGCCTCGTCGATCTGCACAGCGTCCGCGTCGGAAAAGCCGTCTCCGACCGCGAAGCCGTCTATAACCTCGCCCAGCTCAACCAGTGGTTTCGACAAAACGCCACACTCACCCAGCGCATGCGGCTGCTCAAGCGATACATGGAATATCGAAAAATCCTCGCTGACCACCAAAACGACAAATGGTCCGGAAAGACCTTCAAGTTCTGGGCAGCAGAACTCGATCGTGCCGTCAGGCGACATGCCGAAAAACTCCTTGCCTCACGCGACAGGCGGATCATGCGACGCGGAAAATACTACGACAAATTCAACCTCCAGGATTACTGGCAGGTCCATGTCTTCCTGAAAACCAAACATCCGCTGAAATATTCACCATCCACATATATGGAATTCTCCACCGACCAGTGGAAGAAAACGTTAAAATCGCCCCAGGCTATTCTCGATGAATTTGTACATCATGCCCGACCCATCAAGTCATCACGTTCCACACTCGTTTGTCGTGGAACACTCCATGTCGGCGAAAAAAATCTCGCCGTTGTAGTAAAACGCCAGGTCCGAAAAAAACCGCTCGCTGCAATCTGGGACTGCCTGCGAAATTCCCGTTCCCTCAGAGCCTGGAAAATGAGTTTTGCCATGATTCACCGCGGCCTGCCAGTCGCTCATCCACTCGCTGTCCTCGAACGACGAATCGGACCTTACCTGACCAGCAGTATCTTCATTACAGAGGAAGTCAAACCCTCCATCAGCCTCAGAGCATTCCTCACTTCCGTCCTCCCGGTCCTCTCCGCAGAAAAACGACGCGCCATCAAACTCGTCCTCCTCGATCAGCTCGCCACGCTGCTGCGGAAAATGCACCAGAACAATTTCACACACCGCGACATGAAGGGCACCAACATCCTCATCCACAACATGCCTATGGACCTCCCGGATGACATCGATCCTGCCGATCTGAAGGTCGTACTTGTCGATCTCGACGGCCTGGGAATCAAATTTAGACCCTCCGTGCGAGATCAGCTCCGGCCGCTGGTTCGGCTTTCCTATTCAGCCGACCTCAGCTCCTACATCACCTTGACCGATCGGGCCCGTTTCCTAAAAAATTACCTTACCTGCTACGGCAGCGGCCTGCCAGATTGGAAATCCCTCTGGCGGAAAATCCAGACAGAACGCGAAAAAAATTCTCAAAACCATATCGCAGGTTGATACGTGTGTATCTGATATTCCTGGCGATCCCATTTTCCCTGCCATTTCTCCAAAAGTCCACAAAACTCATAAAAGGCGCAAATCCATCTTATCTTTCCACTCCGAACTATAAACTATAAACTATAAACCGCATACTTCTTATAAATTTTCTCTTGACGTCAGGACCAAAGAATATTAGATTTCCCATCAGCCATAGTAGGCAAGTGGTCGTAATTGTTGAGTTTGTACCATAAACGCATACAAAACTTTTATTGGACCGCTTTTAACAGAAAGTCTTTTAAATGGACTTGGCTTTTTTCCGTTAGAAAAATTCTGCCGGAAAAAAAGATTTTCATAGATACAATATAATAGGCCGTTTTATGAGGAGATCATTATGCCGGCTGAACAAAATCTCAAGCTGACAGGAGGGGTTGCTATGGAATCAGAACGTATCGTACTCGATGCCACGAATTTTGTGCCCGTGGCTATTCCAAATAATCTTCTTCAATCCAAATCTTTGAAGGCCGATCTGCAAGCCAGAGATATCCCAGCCCTCATCGAAATCGAAGAAAAGGAAATGGATGCAGATCAGCTCGGTGGAATTCCCGTCCTCGTCCCGGAAGGTGCTTTTGAACTGGCATCCGAAATCGTCGGCTCCATCGAACTTGATGCCTTGGACGATGAAGACGAAGATGACTTCGACGAAGATGAAGACGAAGAGTTTGATGAATTGGACGAAGACGAAGACGAAGACCTCGAAGACGAGGAAGAAGAGGAAGAAGACGAAGAAGACGAAGACGAATGGGACGAAGACGAATTTGACGAGGAAGAAGACGAAGACGAGGAAGAAGACAAGGAAAGCGGTGAATATTTTGATCTAGATGACGATTACGATAATGACGATAATGATGACCTCAATGATTTGGACGACGAGGAATAATATCGAATGACGGACGATCTTAACCCCATAGCGCCCCAAAACGCTGCGCAATCGGCGAAAAACGACCCGGCTCAGCTGTCCAATAATAAACCAACCGGGGCTGAACGGCGAACCGGGAAGGATCGGCGGGCTTCTGTCATCGATCGCAGGACCGGTTTGGACCGCAGAAATTGCCCCCACGAACTGAAACTCCCGGATATGGAACGCCGACGAGGGCCGGGCATCCGCAGACCGGAAGAGCGACGTTCCGCCGAAGAAGGCGAAATGACCGTCGAACAGTTCGAATTCGTCATGGCCGTTGAAGAATATAAACGCGCCAACAATAAAACCTTCCCAACCTGGACAGAAGTCCTTGACGTCATCAAGGCCCTGGGCTACCATAAAGATACTCCACCGGCGCAGCAGGCCGATCACGAACCAATAGACTCTGAAGATAACGAAATGTAAGCTATTTGCTTGCAAGAGTTTATAAATGACAGCGCACTAAAACTGAACTATTTCTACGCTTTTTTCAAATCCCCACCGACAATCGCAAATCCATATTGCCTTTCTTTATTTGACAGTTCATCTCGCCCAAGTTAGGATGTGCCATAACAGGGTTGAATTTCAGGAGATGTGACTCATGGGTATCATCTTGGGTATAGGCGAACTTCTCTGGGACATCTTTCCCACCGGTAAATTCCTCGGCGGTGCACCAGCCAACTTCGCCCACCACTGCCGGCAACTGGACCTCGACGCACGTCCCGTTTCACGTGTCGGCGAAGACCATTTTGGACACGAACTTATAACCGACTTGAAAAACAAGGGCATCCCGACCAACCTCATTCAGATCGACCCTGTCCATCCCACCGGTACGGTGCAGGTGAAAATGAACGGAACCGCCCATGATTTCGTCATCACGGAAAATGTCGCCTGGGACTACATCGCCCTGGAAGTCGATGCCCTCGAAACAGCCGCCGATGCCGACGCCATCTGCTTCGGTTCCCTGGCCCAGCGATCACCAGACTCGCGTATCGCCATCCAGGAAATGATCCGGGCTTGCCCAGGACTAATCGTCTACGATATCAATCTCAGGCAGAACTTTTACTCCCCGCAGATCGTCGAAGACTCATTGGGACTCTCAAACGTCCTGAAACTCAATCTTGACGAACTGGCCGTCCTGAAAGAGATGCTCGACCTGCAGGAACGTGAGCCGGTGGGCCTCTGCCGCGAACTGATCAGAGCCTACAGCCTGGAAATGGTCTGCGTCACCCGCGCCGCCGACGGCGCACTGATCGTCGGCGTCGATGAACTGGTGGATTATCCCGGCGAAAAAGTGGATGTGGTCGATACCGTCGGCTGCGGCGACGCATATACCGCCGTTCTGGTATATGGCCTGCTCAACAACAAGGAACTGGTCACAATCGCCCGCGATGCCGCTAAGGTCGGCACCTTCGTTGCCGCCCAGCCCGGCGCCACTCCAATCTGGCCTGAAGAGCTGAAAAAACAAATTCTCATCTGATCTTTAATTGAATCATCAGTGTTCGTGCCACTTGTTCCGCCAACTGAGTCATAAGCTCGTCGGCCAGATGAATGGCGTCGCCGAGCTCCATCGGACGGTTGACGATCGAAAAATACGCCGTCAGCGGCGGGATATTTTTCTCCGATCCCGCGCCGATCGAACCGACCAGTGCAATGGTTGGAACATTTTCCTTCTGAGCGAACTCCGCAACGCGGTAACAGACCTTTCCGCCGGTCGATTGGCTGTCGATCCGTCCTTCGCCTGTGACGCACAAACTCGCGCCGCGCAGCCGATCGGGCAACCCGACCGTGCGAGCTACCAGCGAACTGCCGCTTTCGAGTTTCGCCCCGCAAAAGGCGATCATCGCAGCACCAAGTCCTCCTGCCGCACCGGCACCGGGCGTGTTTTCGATATCTATTCCCATCTGATCGCGGATCACGGAGGCGTAATGTTTTAAATTTTCGTCAAGCACTGTCAACATCTCCTGTGTCGCGCCTTTCTGTGGGCCGAAGACTCTCGCCGCACCTTTCGGGCCGGTCAGAGGATTATCGACATCTGAGGCAACCAGAATTTGTGTCGCTGCGATGCGGGGATCGAGATCGGTCAGATCGATTCGGGCCAGACTCTTGAGTCCGCGCCCGCCGGGCACGATGTTTTTTCCATCCCTGTCGAGGAGTTTGGCACCGAGCGCCTGAACGGCACCGGCCCTGCCATCGACGGTGGCTGATCCGCCGATACCGAGGATGATTTTTTTTACGCCGCGATCAAGTGCCGACCTGATCAACTGGCCCGTGCCATAGGTCGTCGTCAGCATGGGGTTTCGCTGATCTGGCCGAACCAGCGGCAGCCCCGAAGCCGACGCCATTTCGATTACGGCAGTTGTGCCGTCGCCCATCAGGCCGAACTTCGTATCCACAGGCTGGCCCAGCGGACCGGTCACCTGCTCAAAAACCGAAGTTCCGCCAGTGGCCTGCACCATCGCATCGACTGTCCCTTCTCCGCCGTCGGCCATGGGTACCAGGTCATACACAGCGTCTGGAAAAACTCTTTCAAATCCTTTGGCAACGGCCAGGGCTGCTTCATAGGCCGACAGAGACTCCTTGAACGAATCAGGGGCTATGACGATTTTCATGATGAATCGTTCCTTTTGGTTATTGAATCGGTAACTGCAGTTCAGCCGAGTATATCATGTTGCCTCGAATCCGGACCACGCGCACGACAATCGACTGGCCAGGCTGATAGGAGTCGAGAATCTGCCCCACCTGCTCGAAATTACTGATGTTGAAAGTATCGAGTTTGTCGATAATATCGCCTTTTCGGATGCCCGCCTGCTCAGCCGGGGAACCGGGCATCGTCCGTTCGACGATAAGAACCGGCCGATCGGCCAATCCCATCTGCCTGGCCTGCCGGCCGGTAAGCTGATGAAGCAGTAGCCCGAGTTTGCTTTTGGCCAGGGCGTGACCGCTGGGTTTGGGCTTGGCCTCGAATGGCACGGTAACATTATAATGCTTCTCGTCCCGAAGGATCGTCAGTGTCAGTGGTTTGCCGACGGGATGTTCCAGCAGATCGATATAAAAATCGACTGCATGCCTGACTCGTTTGCCTTCATAGTGTGTAATCAGGTCGCCTGCCTGGATGCCCGCCTTGTGTGCCGGGGAATCCTGGTTGATCGACTGGACGCGAATCGATCCGGAAGGATCGGTGGCGAAACGCACGCCCAGGTTGATCCGCCGGATATTCTCCGCCCCGAGCAACTCAGGCATAAGCTTCTTTAGGGCGTCTACATTGATCGCAAATCCGATGTTCTGGGCGTCGCCGCGGATGGCAGTGTTGATTCCGATCAGTTCGCCGTCAATATTGAGCAGCGGACCGCCGGAATTGCCGGGATTGATCGACGTGTCGGTCTGTATCAGATCCCGATAGCTTTTTCCATTGGGGAAATTCAGAGTTCGTTTGTCCGCACTGACGACGCCGACGGTGACCGTATGGCCGAGGCCAAGGGGATTGCCGATCGCTATGGCGGTTTCGCCGATCATCAGGTCGTCTCCTCTGCCAAGTGGCAGCACGTGCAGAGGCCTGGAAGGTTTGATCTTGATGACCGCCAGATCGTGTTCATCATCGATATACAAAGGCTCGGCCTTGACGCTCGGAATACTTTTATCAGCGAAGCTGACGATGATTTCGTTGGCCTGCTGAACGACGTGGGCATTGGTGATGATATATCCGCTGGGATGGATGACAAAGCCGCTGCCCAGGGAATGAGCGGTGGTTGGTCCGGGGCGAAATTCGGGCGGAAAGAATTGGAAAATTCCGCTTTCCTCCTCCGGCCGAATGAGAATGGACGTGCTGATATTGACGACGGCGTCCTTTGCCTCACGAACGGCGCGGACGACGTAGTTTTCACGGTGCGAGACCCGCGGCTGAGCTTGATCGGCAGTCTGGGAAGATACTGTCGGTGTGACGATCAGAACCAAACCGACAATGATTTTTCTTATGTGAATCATTTTACCTCTCCATACCATACTTTCATGAACAATATAGATTATATGATGTACCAGGTCCTGGGACACAGTCAACAATCTTTGTCGGCATTTTTTCTGGATGCCGAAGGGAGAAAAGTTATATAATTCAGCATTCTTTAAATTGACAGGAGGTATTACACGATGAATATGGACCTGGCTAGGCGGGCGCGCAGTTTCCTGCTGGATATTCCGGCAAGAGGACATGGCTTAAAATTGTTTTTGGCGATTGTGGGCGCGTATTTGACGTCGGTTTCGGCGCATATCGCGATACCCATGCCATTTACGCCGGTCCCGATAACGCTGCAGGTATTTGCGATCATGTTAATTGCGGGTCTGCTTGGTCCGTTTTACGGTGGATTGAGCCAGGTGATTTATGTGGCGGCGGGCCTGGCGGGATTGCCATGGTATGCTGGCGGCGCGGCAGGTTTGAATGTTGGGATTACCGGGGGGTATATCGCCGGATTCGTGGCAGCGGGCGGGCTGGTCGGTTTTCTGGCCTATCATGAGGAATTCCGTACGGAACAGTGGAAGATTGGCGTGGCGATGCTGGTCGGCCTAGTGGTGATCTACATCATGGGCGGCTTTCATTTCGCCATGGTCACAGGATCGACCTATCGACAAACGCTGGAACTGGCGATCATGCCGTTTGTGCTGCCGGACCTGGTGAAGGTTTATTTCGCCAGCCGAATCGTCTGGTGGGGCCGAACCCGCGAGACGACAATTCGCAAGCGAGGTTTGTAAAAAAACAAACGCTGGAAATGGGAAGTTCAAGGCGAGTCGAAAGGCTCGCCTTTTTTATCGGCGAAGCTGCGATTGAAGGTTGTTGAAGACATCGTCGACCGTGATAAGGGTCATGCAGGGGGGAAGATTTTCGTCGGTCGATTTTGGACATTTGCGTTTATAGCAGGGCGAACAGGGTTCGGCTGATTTGACGATTCCCTTCGGCCGGCGATATGGTCCGGTGCGATTGGCGTTGGTAGGCCCGATTACGGCGGTGAGGGGGGTGTTCAAGGCGACGGCCATGTGCATGGGACCGGACTCTTTACAGACCAGAGCCCGAGCCGCG
>CAYMXC010000025.1:0-14740 GCA_964394135.1 uncultured Phycisphaerae bacterium | reverse complement strand
CTCTTTTATTCTTGTCATTCCCGCGAAAGCGGGAATCCATCTTCTCTTCGAACTATAAATTGGAGATTTTTTTAAAATGCCAACCGACACATCCAACCTTCTTGACACAGTCGAACTAAAAAACATCCCCATTTTCGAAGCCGGATCATACCCCCAGGGCGATTTCGACGTCGAAGCCCTGCAATCGCTGGCCGACAATTACGACCCCGCCTTCCACGAAGCCCCGAATTACCTGGCCCACGACGACCCCGCCGAATCCCGACCCGCCGGAAATCTCGCCTTCGGCTGGATCAAAAAACTATATGTCCGCGGCCAGACCCTCTTCGCCGACCTCACCAACGTCCCACGCCAATTCGCCGAACTGCTTCTCGCAGGCCGAATCAAAAAACGTTCCATCGAACTCTACCGCGACCTCGCCGGCAAAGGCGCCTACCTCCGCGCACTGGCCTGGCCGATGATCCCACAGGTCAAAGCACTCGCCGACATCCACCCCACTCAAATCTTCTCCGATCATAACGATCCGTACATAACCGTAACCCACGCTTTTCATGAAAAGGAGCATCTCATGACCCAACCCGATCCACAATTCGTCACGCAGCCGGAACTGCAGGCCGCTCTGGAAAAACTCAAAACCGACCTGACCGACGAACTCAAAAAAATCATCTCGGCAGGCGAAGTGAAAAACTTCTGCGAGCAGATGGTCCTGGCCGGCAAGATGACACCCGCAGAACGCGCCACCGAAGAGCCGATCCTCATCGCTCAGCTCCAGCGCGAACAAACCATGTCCTTCGCAGAAAATCAAATACCCCTGTCCCGACAGCGAATGGACTATTCCCGCTCCGGCCAGGCCGTCCTCGACCTTAAAAATCCAACCCACCATCACACCGCCCCAGACCATCAGCCGATCGTCCGATACTTCCACGAACACAAAGACTTCTTTACACGACTCGGCGTCTCACTCGACGACCTGATCGCCGCTGACCGCGCGCAATCCACCAATCCACTCGTTTCCTGACCCTTGTTAACCTGTCGTCAATTTCACAATACCCTTCACATTCTTTCACTTCAAAGGAGCATACTATGACTTTGTCCGCCGACATCAACGTCAACCGTTACCTCGCCCAGCAAATGCGAACGCTGGCCGTCAAAGGCACAACCACCATCTACCGCGGCGCTCTGGTCGGCCTCGACCGCACCAGCGGCTACGCCCGACCATTGCAGGCCTCCGATCAGTTCCAGGGCCTCGCATATCAGCACTGCGACAACTCCGCAGGATCAAACGGCGACCGTGAGGTCATCCTCTTCACCAGAGGCGATTTCGAGTTCGCACTCACAGGCGCCGCTCGCACCAACATCGGCCGGCCCGTCTTCGCCACCGACGATAACACACTCACTCTCTCAGGCGCAAGCGCCGCCTACATCGGCCAGATCATCGACGTCCCAGCTACCGGAAAAATCATCGTCCGAATCGATCCTCAGCGCAGGCTCACTCAAACCGTCATCGCCCGCCTCGATTCCAAAACCGGCTCCGCCGCCGTAAATCCCGTCGCCGTCTTCTCCACGCCCGGCGTCATCGTCAAAGCCACCACCTGGTTCGAACCCAAGCCCGACGCAGGTACACTGGACGTCGGAACAGACAACGCCGACCCCGACGAAATCGTCGATGCGTTCAACCTCACCACCCTGACGAACGGCGTACCATCCAACCTCACGCTCGCAGGCACATCACTTGCAGCAAATACGCGTCTCTGGGCCAAAGTCTCTGCCGCATCCAGCACCGCAGGCGTCGGCGGAGCTCTGGCTCTGGAATTCTTCCCCATGCCATAACCACGAACTTCTGTTTGCGCACTCTGAACTATGACTTTTTCTGTAGGGTGCGTCGTGACGCACCATCTTCTTGATTGTCATTCACTCGTTCCTTTTGTCATTCCTATATTTTTCTTGTCATTCCCGCGAAGGCGGGAATCCATCTTCTCTTCGAACTCTGAACTTTGAACTTTGAACTTTTAATTTTGAACTACAAACTTTTTTCTGGAGATCTTATTTATGTCTACCATCATCGATACCGGCTTAACCACCAGTGCCCTCAAGGGCAATTTCTTCTCCGCACTCAAGGCCGTCAATCCCGTCTGGCGAGACCTGGCCAGCGTCGTCCGATCCACCGCCTCGACTGAAAATTACCGATGGCTCGGCACGGTCCCACAGATGCGACCATGGGGCACAGGCCGGCTGGCACGCGGCCTGCGCAGCGAGTCCTACAGCGTCGAAAATCAAAAATACGAAGCCACGCTCGAAGTCGATCGCGACGAACTCGCCGACGATCAGCTCGGCCAGATCGTCGTACGTGTCCGCGAACTCGCACGTCGCGCCGCCTCCCACCCCGACAAGCTCCTGGCCGACATGCTCGAAAATGGCGCCACCACAGGCTACAACAGCTACGACGGCACAACCTTCTTCTCCGCTGCCCATACCTGCGGCGAACAGACAAATCTCTCCAACGCACTGACCTGCAACGTCACCGACCCCACCGCTGTCACCGCCGACGATTTCGCACTGGCCTATCAGAACGCAGTACAGGCCATGCTCGCCTTCAAGGATGATCAGGGCGAACCGATGAACGCCGAAATCGGCAACCTCGTCGTGCTGGTCCCCGCCAATCTCTGGTACAGAGCCAAACAGGCGCTGACCGCCACCGTCAGCGACATGTCCACCAACATCCTCGCCGGCGAGGCACGCGTCGTCGTCTTTCCGCGACTGACCGGAACCGACAAGTGGTACCTGTGCCGCACAGACGTCGAAGTCCGACCGTTCGTCTTCCAGGATCGCGAGCCGCTCGAATTCACCGCACTGACCGAAGGTTCCGAAGAGGCCTTCAAACGCGAAAAATACCTCTACGGCGTCCGCGCACGATACGCACTGGCCTACGGCTACTGGCAGTACTGCGTGCGAACACAGTTCGTCTAATCTCTTTTCCGCACACCTCCAACCGCGGGGGCACGGCCAACCGTGCTCCCGCAAGGAGTTTTCAACCATGCCTACCTATGCCAATCTTAATGACCTGAACGATTTTTTCTCTTCGGCCAACATCACCGACTGGGCCGACAAGAACCGTGACGGAACTTTGAACGCCGCCGAGCAATCGGCGATCGATCGAAGCATCCAGGCCGCCGAGGCCGTCGTCGATGGATACCTGCGCCGTGCCGGTTATGCCGCGCCTTTCGACGCCACCGCCTTCGGCGCACTGCCCGAACGCTTAAAATCCCTCCTGCGGCAGTGGACGGTCATCGTCGCTGGCTTTCACCTCTACGCCTGGCGGGGAATCCGCGACAAGGTCAACCCCATCGAGGCCGTCTATCATGAAACGCTGGCACAGCTCAAAAACATCGCCGACGGTGTGCCCCTGGCCGGCCTGCAGTGCGATATGAAAGTCCGCTTCAATACCGGCGAAACTTTCGAACAACTGCAAACCGACGCTTGGGACTGGTAATCGCAAAAATGATTCTTGACTTTTTCAATTTCAAGGAACACTCATGAATCCCTGGACACAGATTCTCGACAAGATATGGTACTATATCGAGCAGGGTCCGCGATCAGCCCCGATCCTCGAAGCGATTCCCGCCGCCAACCGCCACCACTACGCAACAGGCGAAGTGGAACCCGCCCCGCCGACCAATGCCCTGCAATCCGTCCTGATCGTCGATCAGACCGGCGGCCGGATCGATCTGGACTATTCGCCCCGTTACCTGCGGGCCACAGAGGATTTCCAGATCGCACTCTGGTCCGACACGCTCCGCCTCGACACAGTCAACGATCTGCGGCTCAAGGTGCTCGCTGCAATCGAGGCAGGTCTGCCGGACCTCGGCCTCGACAGCGTCCTGGACGTCAAAATCGGAAGCGGCCGGCTGACATAGTCGCTTGATCGCATCGAAAAGGACGCCGACGGCCGACTCGTCCAGTGGCGGCGCGACCTGCAAAAGGCCAGGCAGCGGGCCGTTCTGCTCGAAATGACAGTTTCATTTCTCATCGACCGCACCGTACTGGATTCGTAACGGACAGACGAGGACAAAATCATGTACAACTGGCTGAAACTTCTCTACGGCGGAAGCGAAATGGGCGACGAACTGATCCTTGCCGCGGGCTGCTGGAAACGCGGCGCAAGTCTGACGACCTCAGCCGCCGGACTCGAACCCATCGCGCGGCTGGACGACAGGCCGCTGGCCGTCTCGATCTATCCGCGATTCAGAGTCCTGAAAAAAACTTCCGACTCCTGGCTCTTCGAACAGTGGATTTTCGACCTGCTCGGCTGGGCCGACGGCGGACGCCGCGAACTCATCGTCGTAACGCAATACTACGAACCGGTGGCCAGTTACGGCTACTGCAAACTCATCGGAGTCGATCGACCCGAACCGCAGGCCCCGAACGCCGCCAGATGGTCCGACCAGGTCGTCCTGACCTTCCTGTCCGACACGCAGCCACAATACTATAACTGGAGTACGTAACCCATGCCCGCCATGCAAATCCAAATCGCCGGCACCACACATGCCGTCAACTCCGGCGCAAAACAGCCGGTGTCACCGGTTCGAATTAGCCGGACCGAATCCTTCGGCCAATCCATTGAACTGATCCTGAACGAGCCGAACCTCATCGGTCGAACAGGCCTGCGATCGCGCGTCAGACTCTGGATCGACGGGCAATTGTGCTTTACCGGCCAGATTTTTTCACAGGAGACTTTCGCAAATCCGACCGGCAGCGGCAAGCGAATCGTCGCCGCCGGGCCCTTCGACTGGTGCAGCCTCGTACAGGCCCTCGACGACGCGGGTGTACCGAAACTGCAGTGGACCCAAACGACCGTCGGCACTGTACTGCAGTATCTGCTGAATCGCGGAGCCGGCGAACTGAGAGCACTGGAAGCGGCAGGCGAAAATTTTTACGATCCGTCGGCGCTGGCCGCTCTCGATGCGCCGGTAGATCACCTCTGGGCTGAAAACCGCAATCTGAAAACGCTGATCGCCGAACTGCTGGCCGTCGGCGACTATCGCCTGGCGATTCACCCGGAAACGCTTTTCTGGACCATCGCGACCATCGGCGAACTGGACTTCTACTCGCTGGACCTTGGCCGCGGATCGAACTGGGGGCTGGACGAATTTTGCATCGCCAGTTCACTGGCCGATTGCTGCGCAGCCGTCCGGCTCGTGTCGGATCGCGCCGTCGGCATCGGTTTCGCCCCGGCTGTGCCCGCCTGGGATGAAAACCTCGAATCACAGTGGCAGCTTCGCGGCCCGTGTTACGCCGACCCTGACGCAGACGATCCCAGCGCGCTGGCCTGGGTCTACCGACGATTCCGTTACGATCAGATCCCAGGCCTGTTGGAAAACGAGCCGGTGGAACTGGTGCAAAAGACTGCCACCGACAACGGCGGATGGACCTATCAGCCCGTCGAATCGCTGCCGCTGGACCGCGTCAATCGATGCATCATCGCCCGTCTGCCGATCCTGGCCGGGCCGAGTGCAAAACGAATCAACGGAAAGAATCCGCTCTCTGCCGGCGCGGCGGAATCACCGGAGGTATTCATCCGATATCGGTATTTTCTATCTCAGCCTCAGCTCGAGGCGCGATATCCTTCCACGGGATTCGGCGGTCGGACACTGGAAACTGCGGGCCTGGCGAGGGAACTGGTTGTCTACATGGCCGACAGCCGGCAGATCAACGATGACCGCGCACGGCGATTGTGGCGAGCACAGTCCGACCCTGGCCGGCAGGTGGAACTTACGATTCGCGGACCGATCATACCAGAGTTGATGATTCGGCCGATGCGGCTGAAACTCATCGGAGCGGATTCGATCGATCTTCCGCGAGGCAGGCCGCTGGTGGCCGACGCCGCTGAGTACGACTTTACAACCGGAACGATGAAACTTCGAATGAGCCTGTAGGAGGCATTATGGAAAGCAATATCGACCTTTCGCAAATCACGGCCCAGCTGCATATTCTCCGCAGCAGAGTGCTGGAACTGGAGCAGACCATCAGCGGCATGAAGACCATCGGCCCGACGCTGCCGGCAGTGCCGCTGAGTCCGGCAATGTGGACCGCCCAGCGATTTTGGGCCCTCATTACAACTGATAATTACGACGGCACTTACCAGGTCAAACGCCTGATCGCCGCCGCACGAAACACGCTGATCGACGACCCGGACAACCCCGCCGCCGTCACCGTCGGAAATATTCCGGAACGAACCGGCTATAACGGCATGTACAGCGTCAACGACGTGGTATCGGTGGTCTTCGACGGCCTGGACGCAACTGGGGCGGCGATCTATCACATCGCGTAGAACAATCAATTATCACTGCGGAGGTTTTCAATTGAACAGCGAACAAGTCCTGACGTATGTCTGCTGCACGATGCTGGCAGCACTTGCCGGCTGGCTGTTTCGACATTCGGTCGATCGGAAGATTCATCTCGACGGCAACAAACCGGTCGGCGAGGAACTGTTTTCTGCAAAACTCTCCGCTTTGGAAGATCGACTCAAAGGTGAAATCGCATCGGTTAAGGTCAAACTGGAAGACCTCGAACAATTCACCCATCACATCGACCGCCGCCTGGAAACGTTTTTACATAGTTAACGTTTTTTGTCGCGTCAAAAGTAAAAAGGGTAAAAGATGTCGGCACGAGTCAAAATCAGTTTTCTGCGATCGCACCGGTGGAGCGGGACGGCGAATTTCGAAGTGTTTTACAGTCCCGGCGTCTGGCTGATCTACCCGCCTGAGAAGATCAACGGCTCGCCGGTTCCGATTTGGCAATATGCGTGGGAGCAGGCGGGCTTCGGCCACGGGCGATTCGGCTACGGCTCTTTCGGCTGGGGTCAGGGCGGCCTGGCCGACGGCGGATTCGGATTCGGCAAATTCGGGCTCGGCGAGTTCGGATATTACAACGCCGTGGTGGAATGGATCACGCCGAAGGCATACCCGGACGGCCTGCACAGCTTCGGCGTACTTATGTATAAGGAAACCGGTTCGCCCGGCTCGTTCATAACCGAAAACAACGTCCTGATCCGATCGACACCATCGGCACCGGCTGCGCTGCTGTTCGACACCATGACCGACGGCGAGATAACGGTCAGATGGATGCCAAGCGAGGATGTCACAAATTAGAAAAAATGGTGCGTCGAGGCGCACCCTGCCATTTTTGAAGGAGTATCGACCATGATTGAAACGTTTCCCAACGACGCGTATCTGGAAAATCTCAGCGGTCTGACGGACCTGGTAACTGGGGTATACTATCCGGCAAAGGGCGAAGGACTGGACTGGTATGTCAGTTTCGTCAAGTGCATCTACCGGCTGGTGAAAAATGTAACCGTGGTGACGGGTCTGCGGGTATATAAAGTCGCGAACCTGTACTGCGGGATCAAGCGAGGAAAATTTTTCGACGGCAATACGCTTCGTGATTTCGCCGGCCTGGACGATCATATCCTGACGGACAACGCGACCAACTATATTTATCTGCTAGCTGACGGCACCGTCCAGTTCAACACGACGGGCTTTCCAGATCCGGCGACGACGCGGCACATCCGTCTGGCGACGATTCAAACGGCGGACGGCACGTATGACGACGACAGCATCACGGACTTTCGCGACGCGCACTGGCTGTCGATGGCCGGTCCGGTGACGAATCTGGCGACAGGCGGAGTTTTGCCCGCAAACCTGGCCGACAGCATTGCCGACCAGGTACCGGGAGTCGTCATCACCATCGGCAGCGAGAACTCCAACACCATCACCGCCACGATCGGTGTTCAGGACGTACAGGGCAACGCCAACGCCAACCGTTTCCTACTTCACGCCTGGCTGTCGGACAGCCAATACGGCGCGGAGACTGCCAACACTCCTACCACTTCAACCACATGGACCACCGGAACGCTACTGCAGGAGATCACGACAAAAAAAAGATGGACGGCAATCACCAGCGGCTCGGGAATTGCCGCACTGGCGATCAGCGAAACCGGCAGCCGAACGTGGTATCTGAATGTGGAACTCGACGGCCGAATCTACGCCAGCAGCGCCATCACGTTCAGTTAACGGCAACCTCACAAAATGCATATATGAAGGAAGGAGCTTTCACAATGCCACAAATTACAACATCGGACCGGGTCGAACGGATTGAACGCGAACGCCGCGCGCTGCAGCAGCTTCTGGCCAGACCCGACTGCAAATATCATACATGCTATCTGGGCGGCGGCGATTTTCTGGTGCATGCGACTGGCATAGACCCGGCCATCGACCGGATCATTTCGCTGATGAAAAATGAAAACGACCTGGAAAATGAAAAATGCGCCAAAGGAGGGTTCGGTCATGGCGAATAAATACGTGCATCTGGCGCTGGGCAGCGACGCGACGGGCGACGGGACGGCGGCCAATCCGTACGGCACGCTCAACCATGCGCTGGCGGTGGCGGGCGGCGGCGATGAAATCCGTGTCGGCGGCGCGGACAGTCCCACCTGGGCGATGGTTCGATTCATCGATCCTGTGGCCGGCAGCGACATCACCGGCGGCGGAAAACGGCCTGCCAGCGCGTACCGGACAATCGAATATGCCTGGGCTGATCTCTATATGGAAGAACTCGACGAAAGTTTGATCATCCTGGTCAAAGGCGACCAGGGGTCAATCGGCTACGGCGGATCGCTGACTCTGGAGAGCGGAGGCATGCGATCCAGCAGTTCGGTCAATACGATGAAGGTGCTTCGCGGCTATCACGGGCAGGATTATTTCGGTAACGGCAAAGCCACGATCGAATTTACCGGCGGCGGCAGTGATGCAGGATTGCGGCTGAGCATGTGCTGCCAGGTTCTGTTCCGCAACATCGATTTTGTCGATCAATCAGAATCCGCGACGACGAGAAATCTGGTCGAAGGATACAACGGAATACCAAGTTTCTGCGTCAATTTCGTCAACTGCGGATTTCTGGATTTTCAGAACTACGGCGTGGCCTGCGATCTGACCAATCAACAGCTCTATTATACCAAATTTCTCTATTGTCGATTTCGAGGCAAGAGCAAGACTTCTACCGGTGCCGTTCGACCGACCACTTCCGGAACTCTTGCAATCGGCTGCCTGTTCGAACGATGCCGGACGCCGTTTGACGCCGGCAATTGCACGGGATATTCCTTGAGCCGATGCCTGATCAACAACTGCACCCTGGGGCTGGACCTCGACCAGCGGGCGGACAAGGTCTACGACCACATGATTTTCGCCAACTGCGACACGGCGATCGGGGCCGACAGCGGATATTACGATTCGCATGCGATAGTCGAAAATTCGATCGTGTACAACTGCGGCGCACTGATGAACCTTACAAAAGGCACGCTGCTGATGCGAAACTGCTGCGTGTATCCGCGAGGCACAACTTCACTGCTGAAATCGACCGGAACGGATACGGTCGACGCAAGTTTTTTGAGCGACGGCTGCAAAATCGCCGATCCGAAGTTTTTCAATCCATCGACGCAGTTGTGGCCAGCGTGCGATTTTAGGCTTCACGGCGATTCGCCCTGCTGGAACATGGCAGGGAGCAATCCATTCATTACGAACAACTTCAGCAATGCCGGCTTGCAGAATCCATCGGCCTTTGCCTCGCGGTCGAGATCGAATTTTTACGCGAACGTGACACAAACCATCATCAGATAGCGAAAGGACACGATCATGATCTACAAAATTTTCATTACCAGCGGCGGCGTGCCGCGTACAGGTCTGACGCCTGCGTGGCAGAGTTTACGAACTACCGGTGGAGCAGACAAATCGGCCTCGGCGCCGGCCATCGGCGAGATCGGCGACGGATGGTACAAGTTCGAGGTGCACTGCGGAGTGGCGCCATTCGACGTACCGGAACTGGTGGGCTTGATCGACACGGGCGCGGCGCTGGCCGACGGCGAGCGATACATTCCGGTGACGATCAGTCTGCGGGACCTGGCCCTGGCAAAACTGGTCAACAAGGCCACGTACGACCTGGTTGAAGGCATCGAAACAATCCGCAACGACGCAGATTCGGCGAACGAACTGCGCATCGCACTGACGCAGACGGGTAACTTGGAAACGCGAACGATTCAATAAAACCACGAAAAGGAAACGACATGGTCAAGCAACGGCGAGGTATTTTGCAGGAAGGACGTTTCGGCTGGGCGGGCCGCAGCGGAATGGTTTTGAGCGAAGGCGTATTCTGGTGCCGGCGGGCGGGCGGATATAACTTTTACCTGGGCAGACAAGGCTGGTCGGCGATCGATTTCGAACATCCGGTCGGCGCATCCGGGCCTGCGGAACTGTCGATGCGTATTAAAAATGTTTTTTCCGAACCGCGTGATTACTGGACGGCGGTGAAGTCTGTGAGCCGATTCGGGCTGGAAAGCGACGACTTCGCCTGGCTGAGAGTGCGGATGACTGATTCGGGCGTCGGACATGCGGTGCCGGACCAGATTCGCAATCTGCGGGCGGGCTTTACGTTAAACGGCACGGTGAAACTGGAATGGGAGTACGAACCGCGGATCGGGACGGTGCGGCCGAGCGTGTTCAAAATTTATCTCGGATTCGAAGACCAAGAGGTGCAGTACGAATATCCGCTGGAGACCGTGGCCTATCGGGAAGGCCGGCGGAACTACACATGGGAGAGTTTTTCGCTGTGGGGAGCCGTCCAATACAAACTTGCGGTTCGGGCCGAGACGGCGCAAGGCGTCGACGACGGCTGTCAGCGATCGATCATCGCCCGGGCCGACGCCGGATCGCCGGGCGAACCGGAACGGCTGTGGATGGAACAGATATAAGTATCAGGATGAAAAATGGAAACGAACATTAAACATAAAAACAATTTTGGAAAAGGAGAATAAAAATGAACCGAAGTACGAAAGGTTTTATCGAGTTTTTGACGGTATTGGGAATCGCCGGCTGTACGAATCGAAATAACGGCAATGATATCGCGATGGTGCGTGAAATTCTGGAGCTGGCGCAGCATGATCGCGTTCAGGGCAGTTTGAAGGTGCACGTCAACGGCGAAATGGAAGCGGGAATCAAGGAAGGCGTGTATTTCGGCTCGCCGGGCACGATCGTTCAGGCGGATCTGTCGTTCATCGTCAAGGATGTAAAACCTGCGGCGACGAGCCAACCGGCAGATAACAAAACGTCGGAGGCAAAAACTGCAAATCTGGAAATTCGCAAGCAATAAATTCACAAAACGCAATTGCAGCGACCAAGGTTGTCGGCCAGGTCGACAGATTGCCAGACGTCGGATTCTTCGAGACACAATGCGATGGGCAAATTCGGCTGAATGCGGCGGGCACAGCGGATCAGATGATCGTACAATTCCCTTCGGATTTGCGGCAAATAGCGGACCCGGCCGTCGGGCGATTGATCCGCCATGTGCCGATTGATGACATTATCATGGGACATTTTTTCGTTCATAAGCGAACGGGCAGTCGAGTACGAACAAATTCCGCCGAGAGTAAGGCGGTCGAGTTTGACGCGAGTCAGCAGACGAGTAAGAAAATCGGCGTAGACCGTTTGCCAATCGTCGATCGGAATCAGCGGCATGAGGACGGCACGAACGGCGTAACCGGCGGCTAAGCAATGTACCATGGCTTCAATGCGATCTTCGACAGTCGGAGTGTTTTCTTCGAATTGCGCACGGATAGCGGTCGGATTGAGCGACCAGGAAAGGATCGTATGGCCCGCATGGTCGAGGTCCAGAAGATTCTGCACATCGGCCGATTTGGTCAGCAGAATCAATCTGGCAAAGGGATGGCGGGCAAAAAATGGAATCATGATTCGAGAAAAGCCGGTGAGCGGATCGAGAGCCAGGCCGTCCTGAAGTTTGCCGAGATAAAAAGCGACGGGCCGGCCAAGCCCGGAGGCGATTCGATCGATTTTTCGCAGCATTTCCGGCAGATTGAGGAATATTTTGACGGCGGGCGAAAATTTGACGCCAATGGTGCCTGCCAGGTAGCAGTAATGACAGCCATAGGGACAAAAACCGTATGGCGAAAAATGCCAATAGTTCGGACACGTATTATTCCGCTCCTCGCTGAATCGAACGGCTGATTTCAATTCGCCGAAGACCAGCGTTTTTTTGCCTGCGCGATGGCGATCAAGCAATGACCTGTCATCGAAAGAAACCTGCATATGTGAGATATTCGTTTTGCAGATGATTTCGGCGTTTGAGTAAAGCGAGCAGATTCGATCGATCAAATCCAAATGCTGCGTGCATCCACGCGTGAGTACGATCCGTTCCGGCACAAAGCAATCGGAACGACGCGGTTCATAGCATTCCAAAGTGTTGTCGTTTTTCCAAAAGTTCGATTGGATCAGCATAATAATCTCCATTTTATTTTACATGATTTCAAGGAGAACCGAAATGGGCGAGATTAAAAGATTATGTTTTTTGTGGAATTAAAAAACCCTATTAAAAAAGGCTATTTATTTCGACTTGGTAATCATCGTCTACTGTGTGGAGATTCGGAAAATCCAAATGGTTTTCACAGGTCCGCCTTATTTTAACCAACGATCATATTCGCATTGGGATACATATGATCTATATCTCGATGGCATTACCAAAGTCATAAAAAACTGCATTTTAAAAGTAGCTAAGGGTGCTGTCTTCGCTTTGCAAGTTGGCCGAGGATCTTCTAAACACAAAGATCATATAGGTTATTGCTCAGTAATACTCGATAAGCTAGGGCTTCAATTTCAGGACGCAATTGCATGGATCAAACCATCAGCAAATTATTCAATTAAAAGATCCTGTCACATATCATCAAATGGGTTTTATTATCCAGGATTTAAATGGGAGACTATTCTGATCTACCGCAACCACGGACCAATGCCACGAATGTCAATTCAAGATAGACGCATTATGTCTAAATACCATACAGATGTTTGGGCAATTCCTTGGGTTACGAATCAAATGAAACGTTTTGGGCATCCTTCTGTTTGCCCGATTGAGATTCCAAATAGATGTATACGAGCCTATGCTCCAAAACAAACCTATATTTTAGATCCATTTGGTGGTTCTGGAACAACCCTGATTGCAGCCAACAATGCTCAACGAAAATGTTTAACCATGGAACGTAAACCTGAATATTGCAAAATCATTCTCGACCGATGGAAAACCTTAACTGGGAATCAAATTTATCTTGTTGATGATGAAGATTGAAAAAACATAGGACAGTCTATTGATTGTAATATAAATGGGAGATAGATACATGCGTTATTTATCCATATACTTGCAGGTTACTGTTTTTCTTATTTGCGGCTGTGCGAATGGGCCGGTGAGGATGGGGCTTGTAAATCGAGAGCTGCCTAGCGCGGCGCAGAGCGAGGTGAGCCAACGCGGCGGGCGCGACGTTATCAACGTTTCACCGACGCTGGCGGTGTCGGGCGGCGGCGGAGTGATATTGGCGATGGGTCTGCTGACAGCGGCGGGCAGGTGGATGCGGGCGAGACGGACGGTGCGGACGATGGTGTCGGCGATCGAAAATCTGAACGATCGGCCTGGCAGGGAAGTCAAACGGCAAAGTTCGCGTGCGGCATTGTCGGCCGGCGTGGCGGATTATCTGCACGGAGTGGTCGGCGGAGTGACGCGAAGGGAAAAAACTAACCCGCAAGGATTTCCACGCAATTAATCCGGCAGGTGGAAGATTTTTTTTACAGCCAGAGCGAAACATTTTTGGGGCAGGAGGAATTTGAAGAAGGGAATCCAGTGTGCGCCTGGGCCGATCTGATAGCGGAGTTTCGGGCTGGGGCAGCGGAGGATTTTTAAGATCAGGGCGGCGACGTCGGCGGGCGAACGGCCGGCGGTTACGTTTTTTTCCAGCATGTCGAAAAGAGGTTTTCGAATCGTGTCGTAATCGGGGATTTGCTGCGTGCTGCGGCGCATGGCGACGTGGAGATTGGTTCGGAAAAAGCCTGGTTCGACGAGGCTGACGGCGATGTTGAAGTGGCGGACTTCGTGGGCAAGCGATTCGGTGTAGCCTTCGAGTGCGAACTTGGAGGCGTAGTAGAAACCGTGGCCCGGGGCGGCGACCAGACCGCCGAGCGAACTGATGTTGACGATTCGGCCTGTGCGGCGGGCGCGCATGTGCGGCAGGACGGCCTGAATCATCCGATGGACGCCGAAGAAATTCGTATCGAAAAGACTTTGTGCCTCGTCGATAGAGACTTCTTCGATCAGGCCGCTGAGCAGGCAGCCGGCATTATTGATAAGGACGTCGATTTGTCCTTGATCGGCGAGGATTTTATCGACGGCGAAGCGGATGGAATCTTCGCATGTAACGTCGAGCTGGAGCATGGGATATTCTGGGAAGGTCATTTGGCTGCGACTTGTGCCGTAGACGATGAAATTATTTTTTGCCAGAATCAAGGCGGTCTGGCGGCCGAAGCCGGTGGAAGCGCCTGTGATCAGGACAACGGGATTTTGCGGCATAAAGTCCTTTCGTGATTCGTCGTTCATAGTTTGGAATAAAAGCTACGGGTTCATAACCCGCCCTACAATTGCTTTGAATATTTAACCACAAAGTCGATAGAAACACAAAAAGTAGATGTGCGTCGAAACGCGACAAAAGAGAGATTACTGAATTTATTGAGTTCCACTTGTTAATCGAGCGCAGACGGATTATAATGATTGTACGTCTGAATAATTGATTAAGAAGATGACAGTTTTAGTGCGGGCGTAATTCAGTGGTAGAATGCCAGCTTCCCAAGCTGGACGTCGACGGTTC
>CAYMXC010000024.1:0-15515 GCA_964394135.1 uncultured Phycisphaerae bacterium | reverse complement strand
TTCGGATCGAGGGCATAAAGCTCATTCTTTAATTCAATATATTGGCGAAGTGATTCCAGGGAACCATCCGGCTCATCGATTACATACCATCCGAAAATACCTGGATCATCCTTGTATATTTTGACAAATTCCTTCCACTGCTTTTTTGTCTCTTCAAAAGAACTGTTGTACCAGAAAAGTCGTTCAGGCAGAAAATTGATATTGTATTTCCGGCATGCTTCCAGGGCCTGTTTGATCGGCGGGGCAGAAATCGCCGTATTGATTCCATGAAGTGCGAAGGTCTTACACTGCTGGTCAATGAGATATCCCGCATCCGCCCCATAATATTTTTCCATTCCCGCTACTTCGGGAGAGAAAAGCGCAAAAATTCCCAGAGTGAAATAATCATCCAGGATCGGATATTGTTTTAAGTGAGAAGCAGGATCGGGTAATTCGGGTTCGGCACCTTTGGATATAGTAAAGGTGAAAAGTAAACTGCTGACAAATGTGATCATAACCAGATGTCTTGCAGGTCCTTTTCCTATTACGCGAGTGCATAGAGTTGAGCGCATAGTTACTTTTCCCTTTCTCTCAGGATCATGTTTTCAATTCCTGAGTTCGATAAGATTTTCCACTCGCCCCTGCCAATAGGCCCAGAGCCAATTAGCGATCGAGGCGGAACAAACCTGTTGCGATAGAAATCTATGCCGTGGCAGCATCTGATTTTCATCGGCCGGAATATAATCTGTCACCTGGTCCGTTCGAATACCCTTAAGAATCTTCAATAGAACAGTCTTCGACTCTTCCAGCCCAAGCCAGTGGTGAACATTCACTGCCACCCGCGCGAGCATCGTGCTTCTGGGCATATAGATTTTGCCGATCCAGGCTACGAAACTCCAGGGGAAGTCAAGTTGGTCTGGTTCAAAAGTAAAGCCCGGCTCGGCTGGAACCGTTACTTGTCGTGTTTCCGGGTCGCACAAGACCTTCATGTAGGCATAGCCGTTCTCAGCCAGGATCAGCTTGCCTTCCTCCCACATGATCTTCATCACCCTCTTCCAGTCTTCTGTGTGAGCTGTGCTGTGCAAAAGACATTCGTCAAGCCCCATGATATCCATTGCGGCACAGGCGCCAGTATAGGCCAGGACGTATTTTCGACCCTGTCGTTTTTCATATTCGGTGAAAAACCCCGGCTCGTCGGTCTGACGGTTATACACCTGAGACTCCCATGGTTTCTTATACACCATCAGGTTTTCATTGAGACGGTTGAATTCATCGAGATACTTCCGTTCGCCACTAACGTCATACGCCATGATCGCAAAACAAGGGAATCGTCCGATCGGCCAGGCCATATTCACAATCCCGAAGTACGTCAGTTTATAATCTCGAGCTATCCAGAAGTCGACCATCTTTGGAATCATCTGTTTTATTCGCTCCAGATGCTCATGGGGGGCAATCCGGCGATAGGCCATCATGCCCTTCATGGTATAGAGATATTGGTCTGTGCTGGTTTCCTCGGAACACCGGCAGCCATAAGGCTTGGGAAAATACCCTTCTTCTTTCTGCTTGCCTAGGTCGTATATCCAGCTGATGCCTTCGAAGGTCCGCCTGGCCTGCTGCAAGGCGGCGGGCTCGCCCGTTGCCAGATATCGATATGTCATAGCGGCCAGATATGATCCGGATGCGATCCCTGAGTCTTCGTAGTTCAGGATTTCCGGAGTTGAAAATCCATTGACGCAAACAAATTCAGCGTCATCCGGCAGATCGGCGTCTACAAACGGTTTTCCCGTATTGACGTTGATCTTGGAATACACGATACCATGGGGATCAACAAGGCGTTCCTGCACAAAATTATCAAACCATTGGGCCTTATCCATAAGGCACATCTCTACGGTCATTCATATATTCCTGGTTAAAGAATAGGTATGAGTTACGTGAAATTATACCACTACCCATCACCGCCAAAGGTCATCTGCGGACTGATAGGCCATGGGAGCATATCCTTTACCGGGGTTCTGGAAAGTTATCGCATGTCCATCCAGATACAGAAAATTGGCAGAACCGCCCCAATTATCGCTAATGTTAAAACGATTTGCTGTGCTGATGCCATGCAGGAATCCAACGTAATTCATACTGCCGGGCGAACAGGCAATCTGATAGAGAGCCGTCACAACTGCCCCCCGGCCAGGAGCGCCGGTTGTAAATCCGACAGAATCAAATATCACACCGACTTTGGATGGTTCATTGAACTCGGATAAACGGCGTCCATGAGGCCACTCAGCACCACGTTGAATAATACTAGGGAAAACATCGTTATTGACAGTATAGTTTGTCCACGGGATATAATCTGTAGCAGTGATTGCAACAAAACCGTATCCTAGATTGGACATCTTTGGACAAAACAGAATCGGCAATTCGCGATTGCGGATTTCCTTTTTGTCATCACGAATGTTGTACAGATAATTAGCCAGTCGTTCCGGCCATAGCCTGGAGTCAATCTTGGTGTTCCTGTAAAAACAAGATTGTATGTAATATGGCGCCGTTGAATCATTGTTATCCTGCATATACATACTGTGACCCTGCCCCAGGGCTCTGAGATTACTCGCACAAGTCACCGTCTGGGCTGTCTCTCTGGCCCTGCCCAATGCCGGCAGGAGGATAGAAATAAGGACAGCAATGATCGCCACCACCACCAAAAGTTCGATCAGGGTAAAACCTTTTACTTCTAACTGATGGGTTTTAAATTTTGGGGTTATGAATCGCATACATTTTCCCTTTTTGTATTTTACCACTTTCCATTAATTGACACAAAGGCAGCAGCCCGCGGTGAAGCGAGCCGCCACAGTGCTAGAGCACTTACTCATCCATCTTCACAGTCATCGCAAGCACCGCCAGAAGCAGACCCGCGATCAGCGGTAAGCCTGCGGCCGGACACGCAATTCCGGTCAAGACTTCGGCGTCATTCTTGGCTGACGTTTCAGAAACATCAAGCGTGACCGTCTTGGCATCGGCAGCTACGGCACCGCCTTCGCCGAAATGAGTCGCTAGGATACCCAGATCGACGACATTGACAATACCGTCACCATTGAAATCGCCTTCGATCCAGGTCTTGCCGCTCAGGCCGTAGTTGGTCGCCAGAATTCCCAGATCCACTACATTCACCTTGCCATCAGCATTGGCGTCACCGAGGATCGGGTTTTCAGGAGTACAGAACCCCACAAATGGAGCACCTGTGTTGTACTTGAACAGATCGCCCGTCCCGCCATCAAGCACGAGATCGAGGTGATACATTCCGCCGCCATCGCTCACCAGCGGAACGATTTCAACCTCGCCGGTATATCGGCTTAAACGCTGCAACGAGGTAATGTTACTGGTTCCCATGTTGAACGTGAGAGTAATCTGTTGCCGAGTTTCACTTGCAGAACCATTGGCATCGGACAGACCGTTGGTCACCATGAAATACTTCTGGTTCGAATACGCATTTCCGTCGAATGTTTCATGCAATGGCTTGAAGAAGCCGATGATGACATCGCCTCGCAAACCATTGTTTGTACTGCCAAGGTTAGAGGCACTGACCGCGGTGATATAGGGATTGGCCTCATTGACAGTGATACCAGTGGTAATGCCGGAAGGGATGTCATTAACTGAACCACTTCCATGCAAACCCATTATCATGCGAACATCGGTCGAAATCAGCCGAACCAGCGCCGGGCCGAGATTTTTGCTCTGCCGATTCGTTTCGGCAACCTCAGCGAATTTAGGCGTGGGACTGCTGTCGTCAATACCCTCAAACATAATTGGGGCATTAGTCCGGTAGGAGTCAAAACTGTCGTAAGTAAATGCTGTCGCAAACTTATACCCGAAAGCCCAGGCGGCAAAATTATTCAAACGTATTTCCGATTCCGATATGACGTGATTGTTCAAAGTTGGATATGTAAAGGTCTGCGTGACAATCGCATAAGGAATCGGCTTGGCACCTGTCCCATCATTTCCCGCCAGACCCAGGAGTCGGTATTTCTGCATACTTTCGTAGAGTGCCTTCGGACTTCCACCAATAAGCGTTCCATCAAAGACATATTGGTCGAACATCACGAGGTCCGGCTGAGCCGTGGCCATATACGTTTTCATTTCGGCAAACGTATGCTGAGTACCCCATTGATTTGTGTGAGCGAGAACATAGGGATAATGCTTTTTGATATAGTCGATCTCAGCTGTTGCTTCACTCAAGTTATTGGGATCCATAAGGTCTTGTTCGTCTTCAACATGGAAGTTAACCAGATTGCTGAGGTAAGGCATTTCAGCTTCATAAACAATTCCATCATGAGTAATCCGGCTCCACGGAATCCCTGGCGCTGTGCCAAGATAAGGCGTTCCAACACAATTCGACCACAGATTCGCCGTTGTAAAGTTAGCGGAAAGGAACTGCGACACATTAAGACCTGTTGGATTCAATTGAGATTCCAAATCATCTTCTTTTACGGGGAAAACCAACGCCGCAATCTGCAGACCCCGTTCGATCAACAGATTATGTCCGCGGCTTAAAGTGGCTCCCGCCAGATTATATTCATAAGTCTGGCTGGTTACCGCACTGGGTCTGTGTCCGTCGGCCACTGCTATCGCCTTCAATACATCGCCATCGTGCACCGTCACCGGTCCATTGTAAGGTGTACTGCTCGTCGTCGGATCGCTGGTGCTGTTGATGTTATAATAAATGTTCGCCCCTTGGGTGTCGCTGGTGATCGTAACCGGTGTCGGTCCGGCAATGTACGGCAAGCCAGGCGAGAAAAGCGGCGCTTTGGTTGGAGGATAATTAATCACATCGACAACGAGATTATCGATGCAAACCGAATTGTAGCTCGGTGCCGCGGCAGAACCGACAAAAACATACAATCTGGGCAAATCGCCGTCAGGATATTGCAGAGTGATCGGAACATTCTGACAAACATACGCGGAGGTATTGTCGGCGAAAGTCAGTAGAATATCCTGCGTACCAACTACTCCGCTCGCCTCAAACGCAAGGGTCATTTTAACATGCACCCATTGGCCCGTGACCACTGGAACAGAAGAAGCAGTTCTGACCGCGATATTTCCGGTATAATATTGATATTTGGCATTGGCTCCATCAGCTGCATTCCAGAATAATCCAAACGTATCGGTCCCCGCACCCACATTCCCGAAAACCACGGGAAGCCCGTAATAACTTTTGAATTGCGTGGGAAGGTTGTAAAAATCATATTCGACTGTCATACGTTTATCACAAGTTGGATACATCGATGTAAAGTTGCTTGTGATTATCACTTGCCCGGTTTCCTGCCTGCCGACGGCCAGGGCTTTTGAATGACCATCGACTTCGGTGACATAGGTAAACGCACCGGGATCTACATATACCCATGTGCCGACCTGAGCCGAGGTTCCTGTCGTCAATACAAATCCATATTCAAATTCATCGAAATTGTCCTGAAAATCAATCGTTGCATTCACGGCAGGAATAAAACACAACAAAGCAATCAGCACAGCGAGCAATCCGCGGTGATGTTTGAACATTTGTGACACGCCCGACAGTTTTTTCATCATGCCCTATCTCCTTATTTACAAAAAACTATATAAGAATCTCGAACCTTTTACTTGCGATCATCGCGATTATTCTTTCCCATAGTAATCACTGAAACCGCACATCAGAACTTTGATAGAAATAAAGGCGGCCCGCGGTTTGCGAACCGCCTTTTTAATATTTTATCCCTTATGTCTAATCCGCAGCATAGGCAGCGCCGCCAGCAGCATAAGCATGGTGACCGGTTCGGGAACCACATTAGCCATCACATTATCGATGCAAATCGAGTTGTAGCCCGGGGCCGCGGCAGAACCGACAAAAACATACAATCTGGGCAAATCGCCGTCAGGATATTGCAGAGTGATCGGAACATTCTGGCAGACATACGCGGAAGTATTGTCGGCGAAAGTCAAAAGAATGTCCTGCGTACCCACTACGCCGCTCGCGTCAAACGTAAGGGTCGTTGTAGCATGTACCCATTGGTTCGTGACCACCGGAACAGAAGAACCGGTTCTGACCGCGATGTTGCCCGTGTAATATTGATATTTGGCATTGACACCATCTGCTGCATTCCAGAACAATCCAAACGTATCGGTGCCGGCACCCACGTTCCCGAAAATAATGGGGGTTCCAAAATAACTTTTGAATTGCGAGCCAATGTTATAAAAATCATATTCGACCGTCAGACGAGTATTGCATGTTGGCATCATCGATTCAAAGTTGCTTGTCTGCAGCACTTGTCCGGTTTCTTGCCTGCCGATGGCCAATACTTTATCGTGGCCGCCGATTGATGTGACGTAGGTAAACGCACCGGGATCCACCTGTACATATGAGCCGATTTGGGCCGCCGATCCTGAAGTCGGTGTGTATCCCGCGTCATACTCATCAAAAGTATCCTGGAAATCGATCGTTGCATTTACGGCAGGAACAATACACAACAACACCATCAACACCACAGACAAACCAAAACCAAACCGTTGCGACTTGACACTACTGACTTTTCCCATTTCCATTCTCCTTATAAAAAAAATAAAACTACACGTTTTAATTTTCGCTCGCAGTATTATTTCTTTCTAACGGGTCCGATTGACTCGCCTTCATACCACCGGCTAGCAATCCTCGTGACCTTTACCGACTGCGGATCGGGTAATTTCTTCGATGTGATAATTTCGATTATTCGATGAGCCGCCAGCCGTCCGATTTCGTCGGCAGGGTTGATCATCCCCGACAGCGCTGGCGTCATAGACAACATATTGGATGGATTGGGCACAAAAAAGGCCGCAACGGATAGATCCTGCCCTATTCGAAGATTCATTCGCCATGCCGCCCGGTAAGCCCCAACGGCAATTCCGTCTGTCGCAGCAAAAATGGCAGTTGGGGGTGAATCTGAACGAAGCCAGGATTCTATAATTCCGGATGCTTTCTCCCCCCCATACCACCCCACTGATGCAAAGGGCATTTCTTTCGAATCAATCCCTGCTTCACGTAACGCCCGCCGCCAACCATCCACCGTTTGCCAACTTGCAAATTGTGGAAGCTGGCCCGCCGAATCATCATCACCAGCAATATGGGCAATCCTCCGATGACCGAGATTGATAAGTTTTTTGGTCAATTGGTAAGCATCCTCTTCATCCGTACCGGTATATATATCAAAGGGTACATCCTTCATGGGACGATTCATGAGGACGACGGGAATTTTTCTGGCCTGGAGGTCTTCAAAATGCCCTGCCTCCGCCGCATAACGACTGGCAGCCAGCAGCAAACCATCTACTCGACGCATCGCTGCCTGACGAATCTCCTCGTATTCGATTTTTGGATTATCATCACTGTTCTGAACCAGGCAACGAAATCCAGCCTTACTTAACACATCCTGGGCATTTCGAACTACAACCGCTAACGAGGTCGCTATAATGTCCGGAACAAGAATGCTGACGGTAAATGTCGTTCCCTTCAGCAGCCCCTGAGCAAGAAAATTGGACTCATAACGATGTTCTTTTGCCAACTCCCTGATCCGTTCCCTGACTTCCGGTCGAATCGAGGGATCGTCCCTCAAAGCCCTCAGAACGGTAACTCCCGAGACGTTTGCCAGCTTACCGATTTTTCTCAATGACGTGGCCATATATTGCCCTTAAATGCTCTATGTAACATGTTACATAGATTTTTCGCATCTGTCAAGGTATATTTTTTTCTGCTCTTTTTACTTTTTATAGGTCCTTCTGAAAGGCAATTACGTAGTTTGTTTTTTCGGAGATATGATTACAGGAACAACAACCAGTTAATAAGTATAAAATATAAGATTTAAATCATAGTAGTACATAGTGAAATAATTTGGAAAAAGGCGAATTTTGGCTGAATATCAAATAACAATTGCTGAGCCGACTCGGTTAGCCGGCCCAGCAATGGGTTATGAACTTTGTAACAGAGGGCGAAAATTCGCGCCCACAATTACTTCTTTATCACAATTATCTTTCCTTTTTCGATGCTCTTCAGTTCGGCTTCCACCATTTTGACGCTTTCCAGCGAGCTGGCGGCAGTAATGATTTTGGGTTTCTTCTTTGTTTCAATGCAATTGACAAAGTATTCGAGCTCCGTACTCCAGCCGCTGCCCGCCGGCAATTCAGGTACGATTTCCTTTCCTTCCGTATAAACGGTAAAAGGTTTACCCGAAGTCATATCGTAATGGAAAGTTGCCTTATCGGTTCGAATGCAGAATTCCATATTGAAGGGGAAAGGCGCATGATATGACCAGCCACCGATGATAGTCACATGCGGTCCATTATCATAGTCATAACCGGCATGAACAATATCGACTTCTTTGCTCGGTCCCTTTTCGCCCCATGCATAGACCTTATCTGGTATCCCACAGAGATAAAGGGCATAGTCCACGTCGTGGATATGCAAATCGAGTATCCCGCCGCCGCTTCTCTTGCCGTTCATGAACCAGTTCTTGTCGGCATAAGTGGGCGGATTGGCCACTCGCCGGAGAAAGACTTCGCGAACCTTTCCAAATTTCCTGCTCTTGATCATATCAAAGGTAAGCCGATATTCGGGCCAGAACCGAATACAATGACCGACCATAAAATAGCCCCGGGCCCTGGCGGCGGCATCGGCGATAGCCTGAGCTTGTTTGGAATTGCGGGCCATCGGTTTTTCAAGAAAAACATGCTTGCCGGCGTTAAGGGCAGCAATGGCTACCTCTGCATGTAAATCGGTCGGCATGCAGATATCAATCATATCGATATCGGGATCGTTGATCATGTCCATATAATTTTCATAAGTCTTAATGCCGCTAAGATCGCGATTACCGTTGGGGCCTGCACCCAAATTGCCCCCTATGCTGCTCCAGTCGCCCGCAAGTTTTTTTGTGTTATAATCGGCAATCGCAGCCAGCTTCACCTTCGGGTTCTTCATATGCGCCTCGTAATGGGAAAATCCCATGAACCCAATACCTGCCAGACCAACTCTAATCATCATATTATCTCCTTGAAAAATTCAAACCTGCGTTTGACTGTCAATCTTCATTGAACACAGCCAGAAATAATTTTCCGAATTATAATGCCGTTTAAATCGAATGCAAGGCAGGTTTTTGATATCAGTCGTTTCGTCCAGGAGGAATACTTGGTCATTTCGACAATTTACGACGAATTTTTCCGGATCGTTTTTTGGCAAGTCGGGCAGGCCTGGAATGTTTTGTGCCATTACGGCGTCGTTTGCCCTTTTTGCTCTTTTCACCACTTTCGCCCAAGGCGAGGCTCAGGACCGTATCGACATTGTTAGCGAAATGGAACTTCATCGACTTCTGCACGTCTTTGGGGATCTCGGACATATCCTTTTTGTTGCGCGCTGGGAGAATGACGTCGGTGATGCCGGCACGTTTAGCGGCGAGGACTTTTTCCTTCACCCCGCCGATGGGCAGAACCAGTCCGCGGAGAGTAATCTCGCCCGTCATAGCAATGTTGGGCCGAACGGCGGTATTTGTTTCGAGAGAGACCAAGGAGGTAAACATTGCCACGCCTGCGGAGGGGCCGTCTTTGGGGACCGCTCCTTCGGGCACATGGATATGGTAGTCTTTCTGCTGGATGGATTCGGCGTTGATGCCAAGTTTTTTCGCCCTGCTTCTCAGGAGCGAGAATGCGGCCTGTGCCGATTCCTTCATGACGTCACCGATCTGGCCGGTGAGAGTGAGGTTTCCCTTGCCGGGCATGGTGAAGAACATAAGGACGAAAAACCGGCTGCTCCGAAAGAGGTTTCCCTTGCCGGGCATGGAAGTTGCTTCGATGAAGATGATATCTCCGCCGACGGGTGTATAGGCCAAGCCTGTAGCCACCCCTGGCACGCTGGTTCGCAATGCGACCTCTGGCTCGATTTTGATCGGTCCGAGATAGGCAGGGATATTTCGATGCGTGATTTTGAAGGGTCCTTTTGTTCCGGCAGCAATTTTAGAAGCAACGGCACGGCAGATGTTTCCGATTTCACGTTCGAGGTTTCGGACGCCCGCTTCGCGTGTATACGATTCGATGATCATCTGGATGGCTTCATCAAGTAGAATCAGTTGATCTTTGGTCAGGCCGTTTTCGTCGAGTTGCTTTGGTATGAGGTATTTTTTTGCAATCTGTAGTTTTTCCTGGAGCGTGTAGCCAGGCAGTTCGATGACTTCCATGCGGTCGCGCAGGGCAGGCGGAACTGGGGCCATGTAATTCGCTGTGGCGATGAACATGACTCGAGACAGATCGAACGGCACATCGAGATAATGATCGACGAAGGAGTTGTTCTGTTCCGGATCGAGCACCTCGAGTAGCGCGGAGGCTGGATCGCCGCGGAAATCCTGCCCGATCTTGTCGACTTCGTCGAGCATGAAGACGGGGTTATTAACGTCGACTTTTCGCATCTCCTGCATGATTCTGCCCGGGAGTGCGCCGATATAGGTTCTGCGATGGCCTCGGATTTCAGCTTCATCACGTATTCCGCCAAGTGAGATTCGGATGAATTTTCGGCCCATGGAACGTGCGATGCTTTTACCGAGAGAGGTTTTACCGACGCCTGGCGGTCCGACGAAGCAGAGGATCGGGCCGCGACCCTGAGGTTTGAGTTTTCGGACTGCGAGAAATTCGACAATGCGTTATTTGACTTTTTCGAGGTCGTAATGATCGGCATCGAGGATTTTTTTGGCCTGTTTGATATCGAGTGTGTCATGTGTGGACTTCGACCATGGGATCATGATCAGCCATTCGACATAATCACGTGCGACGGAATATTCTGGCGACATGATAGAGATTTTTGACATGCGGTCCACTTCGCGAAGCGCCTCTTTTTCAACATCTGGAGGCATTTTGGCCTGTGCGATTCGTTTTTTGAGATCTTCGATTTCACTGGTTCGCTGGTCGGTTTCACCGAGTTCCTTCTGGATGGCTTTGAGCTGTTCCTGGAGGAAATACTGCCGCTGGGTCTTGTTGATCGACTCCTTGACCTGATCCTGCAATTTGGAGGAAAGTTCCAGGACGTCGAGCTGGTTTGCCAAGGCGGTGTTGACTTTTTCGATTCGTGCCTTAATGGGCAGAGTTTCCAGGATTTCCTGTTTTTGTTCGATTGCGATGTTGAGGTTGGCGGCGAGGAAATCGGCAAGTGCGCCGGCCTGGGCGATGTTGTTGAGGATGACGGAGGCCTCTTCAGGGACATTCGGACTCAGATCGATGACACGATTGGCCATTTTTCTGACATTGTGAACAAGTGCTTCGAGTTCTGTATCACCTGGAGTTTCCGCGGGATCGCTGTGGACCTCTATTTTGGCCATGAAAAATGGTTCTGCCTGGATGATCTGAACGATCTTGAAACGCAGCAGGCCATGGATGACGATGGTCTGGTCGCCGTCGGAAAGTTTGAGCAGTTTGAGGATGAAACCTACGGAACCCCAGGTGTACAGGTCGCTGGGGCCTGGGTTTTCGACCTGAGCGTCGCGTTGTGTGACGATGCCGATGAGCTTGTTTGAGGCCAGTGCATTTTCGACCGACCGCTTGGAAGTTTCGCGCCCGATATTTAGTGGCATGACGGTGCCTGGGAATGCGACAGCATTTCGGATCGGCAGAAGCGGAATGACGCTGGGAATAGCGATCTGCTGCTGGGCCGGGCCGTGAGTGGTTACCGTGGTGAGAATTTCCTGGCCATTATTTTCCTGATTGTTGTCGGATCGAAGGGCGGATTGTGGTTTTGTTTCTTCTGTCATGGTAGTTTCAGCTTCGTTATTTCCTGGTTGTTTATCGGATTTCATTACTCCCCCTCTCTGCTCCCCTATTACAATGTTTTGTATTTTTTTAAATCAAGTTCATTCGGATTACAAGGCTCTGGGTAAATCCACCCACAGGAATCCCTGGTAATATCTGGCCTGGATTTTTCCTATATCGACACCATCTGGGATTTTGATGGTCCTGCAGAACGGTCCATGATCGATTTCCATGATGTGGATGCGTGCGGAGACTCCATGGGCCGGGGAGGGAGTGGCGCGATGTCCGACGATATGCAGGACGTCGTTTTCAGCCTGGAGTTCCACCTGCTTTGGGTCCACACCGGCCAGATCGACACAAATCTGATAGCCTGTATCGGTTTCGTAAAAGTTCACTGCCGGCTGCCATTGTCCGCAAGGTCGAAACCGAAAGAAGGACCGCTGTATGAACTGATCCATAATCTTATTGACCTTCAGGACCATATCGTCATAGTTTTTACTGTTTGCCTGCATGCGGATCATACCCGTTACTCCTTGATGCAGCGAAGATTGTGCCGCTAATCCTCATAACGTTCTAGGCGTTTTTTTAACTGTTTGTTTTCGAGTTTCAGTTCTGCCTTGTCTTTTTCCAGGCTTTTGTTTTTTCGCTCCAGCGTCTGGATGTATCTGTATGCCTTATTCAATTCTGTTCGGCATTGTTCGAGATTGCGGGTTTGTGGAACCCGGCTGCTATCGACCCTGGCGTCGGCCTGGTGGTGGACGACCACTTCCTCGGGGACATTGACATTCAAACAACCCACGAGGATTGCCAAACTCATTGATGCCATTACAACGATAATTTTACACATCGTTTGACTCCATCCCAAAGATGTCTATATTATACCGAGGTTGATGATAAACGCAAACATTTGAAGGTCGTTTGATGAAAGAAGAAACCAGGCCGAGAATTATTTTTATCGTCGGGTGCACCGCCAGCGGGAAGGGAACCGTGGGGCGGTCACTGGCGGAGTATTTCGGGTCGGAAGTCCTGTCTATCGACTCGATGAAGGTCTATCGGGAAATGGATATCGGGACTGCCAAGCCGAGCGCGGAGATTCGCCGGACGATTCCGCATCATCTGATCGACGTGGTGGATCCGTCGGAGTCGTTTTCTGTGGGACGATTTGTAGAATTGGCCCAGGATGCGATAGATGAGATCGATCGGCGAGGCAGAACGATAATGGGGATCGGAGGCACTGTGCTGTATCTGAAGGGTCTGACGGAGGGTCTCTTTGATGGTCCATCGGCCGATCCTGCCATCCGGGCGGAATTAACGGCAAGGGCGGAAACGATCGGGGCGGAACGCCTGCACGAGGAATTGTTCAGGGTAGACCCTGTGACCGCCGGCCGGTTACATCATAATGATCTGAAACGTATTGTGCGGGCACTGGAAGTCTATCAGATCACTGGTCGCCCGATCAGTTCGTTCCAGAGCCAATTCGGCCAATTGCGGGAAGACTATCAGATGCTCTTTCTGGGATTGCGTCACGAACGGGATTGTCAGAATCGGCGGATTAACGAACGTGTGCGTCGAATGTTACAGGCGGGATTGGTGGAAGAAGTGAAGGGTCTGTACACCCGGCGGCCGCCGATGAGCCCGCAGGCGCGTGGCGCGGTGGGATATGCGGAAATTATCGAACACCTTGAGGGCAAATGGAGCTTGTCGCAGGCTATCGAGAAGATCAAGGTCAATACACGCCGGCTGGCCAAACATCAGCGGACTTGGTTCCGGCGTATGGAGACCATTGAGTGGTTCGACGTTGCTCCGGATCGTCAGCCGGAGGATCTACTGCCGGCATTGCGGGAAAAGATTGAAATATGGCTTGAGAAGAAGTAAGATACGTTTCATCAATGGAATGATCGTTTCAGAGATGGAACATCGCCTGGGAGAGCATGGATTGACCTTTCCGGGGGCACGGATCGCCAACCTGTTATATTACAATAAGTTATGCAGCTACTACTTTCCGAACGTTTTTCGGCACGGTCTTTGCTTGTATTTGTTTTTTCAGAGTTTTGAGGAACAAAAATCAGGTTAAGGCCAAAGGAGCCAGGAAAGACATGGAAAAAAGAGAAGACACCGTCCAAAACAAAATTACGGAACTTATCGCTCAAATACAGGGGATGCCCGAGCCGACACGAGCCCGGCTGATGGAACTTGCAAAAGAAACGCAGGCCCGCCATGACCAGATCAAGGCGACGTTCTCGCAGCTTCAGGAAGGTATCGATTACCTGCGTTTGCATGTGAAATATCTTCTGTTCGATCTGGAAGCCACTCGCCGCGAAAACACCGAATTGCGTCGTATGCTTCGCAAAGATTAAGCTCGATCGGGACCGCACGGCTTGAAATTTCAGTTTTGAAAATTGAAAGCATCGCTTCTAACCTAGAACCACTAAATACCACGGTCGTTTGCCCGGCCGTGGTATTTTTTTATTAAAAATGAGTTTCGGAGTGAGGGTTTGCATCAAGGCGTATTGACACTTCTGACCTTTGAGGATTCTGCGGCGGAACCCTGGAAATCCGGTGGGAGGATTTCGATCCGCATACGATTGATTTTCCGCTCTGTGGCGTCGATAACGGTGAAGAGGAGGTTCTTGTATTGGAATGTTTCGCCGGTATATGGGATTCGGCCCAGGCTGGCGAATAGGAAGCCGCTGAGGGTTTCGTAACTCTCGCTTTTCGGGACATCGATATGATATTCATCGCTGATTTCGTCGATCCTCGTTCGTCCGTCGACATCAAGGGTTTTTGAATCAATCTGTCGAATCAGAGGCGGTTCAGCCATTTCGTATTCATCGCCAATCTGCCCGACAATCTGCTCCAGGACATCTTCAAAGGTGACGACACCGAGTGTTCCGCCGTATTCGTCAAGGACAATTGCAACGTGCAGTTTTTTGGTTCTGAATTCGCGAAAGATTTCGCGAAGGCTTTTAGTCTCGGGGACGAAGTAGCACTGTCGCATTACCTTGCGAAGTTCGAAACTTTCGGTTTTTTCGCCGATTAGTGATAGGAGGTCTTTGACATAGAGCATGCCGATGATGTTATCGAGATTTTCCTCGTAGACGGGCATTCGGCTGTGTCCCTGTTCGAGAACTACTTTTTTGACCTCGTCGAGGGACAGGTTGGCTTCGAGTGCGACGATTTCGGTTCGCGGAGTCATGATCTGTCCGACGTTGATGGAACGAAGTTCGATAACAGATTCGATCATTTTTCGTTCCTGGGTATCGACCACCCCTTCGTCCTCACCTTCCTGAACGGCCTCGAGAATTTCCTGCTGGACCTGCTCCTGATCCTGCGGTTCGATGCTGACTCCGAGGAGCCGGCGTACAAGGATATCGACTGCTCTCATGAGAGCCAAGAGCGGCCAGGTCACTTTTTCCGAAATTCGCAGGATCGGCAAGGTTCGTGCCAGAAAGGCGTCGGGGGCGTATTTGGCCCAGGCATGCGGCAGTGCGACGGAAAAGATCGACAATAACAACAAGGATAAGACAAAGGCTTCAGCCAACCCCCCTATCGTCAGAAATTCATGATCGACGATCCATAGGAGCAAGGCGATCAGGGCCAAATTTGCGGCGGTTCGGATAATCCAGCACATCAGTAACAGGTCGTGCATGTGCTCCTGCAGATATTCCAGAAGTCGCAGGCGGCCCTGACGAATTAAAATTTCCTCGAGTTTTATTCTCGAAAACTTTCGAAGTGCAAAATAAGCCACTGCGTAAAAACTACTAATTGCC